>NZ_JBHUAD010000042.1:0-22439 GCF_042789955.1 Oerskovia sp. NPDC056781 | reverse complement strand
GCTCGATGACGACCCCACGCCCGTTCTCGACGGACGACCCCGGGCGACCCCGGTGCTACGTTCGGAGGATGACCCCGCAGGAGATCGAGGAGCTCGTGCTGCTGCGCCGCGCGCGGGACCTCATGGACCGGGAGTACGCGGCGCCGCTCGACGTCCCGACCATGGCGCGCAAGGCACTCATGTCTCCCGCGCACTTCTCCCGCCGCTTCCGGGCGACGTACGGCGAGACGCCCTACTGCTACCTCATGACGCGACGGATCGAGCGGGCGATGGCCCTGCTGCGGGGCGGCGCGAGCGTCACGGACGCGTGCATGGCTGTCGGGTGTACGTCGCTCGGCTCCTTCAGCTCGAAGTTCACCGAGGTCGTGGGCGAGACGCCCTCGGCGTACCGGAGCAGGGAGCACGCCGCGGTCAAGGCCATGCCCCCATGCGTGGCCCAGGTCCTGACACGCCCGGCGCGCAGCGCTGCGGCGACCGCGGGGACCGCCGCGGGCTGAGCACAGCAAGGTCGCGAGGGGGGGACGGCCCGCATCGAGCAGGATCGGAGAAGCGGTCGCACGAGCCCCGTCCTAGAGTCGCCGTCATGACCATCTCACTGAAGTTCTGCAACATCACCGTCAACGACGTCGACGAGTCGATCGCGTTCTACAGCGACGCGCTCGGGCTCAAGGTGCACAACGACGTGGGCTCCGAGGGGTTTCGTTGGGTCACGCTCGGGTCGGACACGCAGCCCGGTCTGGGCATCGTGCTCTCGGCACCGCACGCGGGTCGCTCGCAGGCCGACGGCGACGCGCTCCAGGAGCTCATGATCAAGGGCGTCCTGCCGATCCTCGTGTTCGCGACCGACGACGTCGACGCTCTCTTCGAGACCGTCCGGGCGTCGGGCGCCGAGGTCCTGCAGGAGCCCATGGACCAGGACTGGGGTCCGCGCGACTGCGCGTTCCGGGACCCGTCGGGCAACATGGTCCGGGTCGCCCAGGCCGCCTGAGCAGGGTCGAGCGGCCGGGACAGGGGGGCGAGCGGCCGGGGCAGAGGGACGAGCGGCCGGTGCCCGAGGCCACGCCGCTGTCGGAGACGCGGACCCCGCCGAAGTGGTGGGATAGGAGCATGGCGAACGAGACCATGGTCCCCCTGCTGCCGTGCGCGTCGATCGACGAGATCCACGACTTCGCCGTGGCCCTCGGGTTCGAGGTGACCTACCGGCAGACCCGGCCCAACCCGTACCTCGCGCTGCGCCGCGGCGGCATCGACCTGCACTACTTCGCGATGGACGGCTTCCGTCCCGAGGACTCGTACGGCTCGTGCCTGGTCGTGGTCGACGACACCGAGCCCCTGTACGAGGCGTGGGCGGCCGGGCTGCGCACGGTCTACGGGAAGCTGCCGCTGAGCGGTCTCCCGCGCATCACGCGGCCCCGTCGTCGGGCGAACGCGGGCGGGCTGAGCGGGTTCAGCCTCGTGGACCCCGCCGGGAACTGGTTGCGGGTGGTGCGGCGCCCCGAGGACCCCGAGCCGGGGGCGGAGGATCTCGCGGACCCCACCGGCACCTCGGCGGGCCGGTCGCCCGCGGCGCGCTCGGGCTCGGGGGAGGACACCTGCCGCCCGGACGGCCCGCCGGGGGAGTCGCGCCTGCTGCTCGCCGTGGCCAACGCGGTGGTCCAGGCGGACTCGCGCGGCGACGTCGGGCAGGCCGTGAAGATCCTCGACGGCGCGCTGCGCCGCGACGCCGACGCGGGGGACCTGGGCGCCCCCGCGCGGGACCGGGTCGAGGCCCAGGCCTTCCGTGCCGAGCTGGCCGTCCGGCTCGACGACGCCGCGACCGCCCGGCGCATGGTCGACGAGGTCGACCGGTGCGTGGCCTCGGCCCGGGGGCAGCACCTCACGCAGGACCTGACGACGGTCCTCGCCCAGCTCGAGGACGTCAGGGCGTGGCTGTCGGCCCAGGGATGACGGACACCTCGCGGTAGTGCTCGACGACCGGGAACGGGTCGTAGAAGTGGTGCAGCAGCGCCTTCCACCGCAGATACTCGGGCGAGCCGCGGAACCCCTCGGTGTGTGCCTGGAGGCTGTCCCAGCGCACGAGCAGGAGGTACGTCGTGGGGCGCTCGACGCACCGCGACACCGAGAGCCCACCGAAGCCGGGCATCGCGGAGATGATCGTCCGCGCATGCGCGAAGGCCTCCTCGAAGGCGACCTCCTGGCCGGGAACCACGTGCAGCAGGGCGTGCTCGAGCACCTCGTCCGTCATGGCCCGCAGCGTAGGGCGGCGCGGGCTCAGCGGGCTGCGACGTCCACGGCCTGGGCCCAGTCGCGCACGTCGGCCGGCAGCTCGGGGCTCACGGTCGAGGTGCCCAGGAGGGCGACGACGTCGGGCCCCGGGATGCGGTCGCCCGCCTTCGACAGGAAGCGGCCCGCGACCAGGCCGCGCGCGCACAGGTCGCCGGCGCGCGTGAAGACCTGCTCGAGGTAGACGACGCGCTCGTCCCACCCGAGCACGCGCGTCGTGATCTCGAAGCGGTCCCAGAGCTGGAGCGAGCGGCGGTACTTCATGGTCGACGACGCGACGACGGGGTACCAGCCCTGGTCTCGCAGGAGCCCGAAGGCGCCGAGGTCGGCGAGGAAGTTGCTGCGCGCCACGTCCATCATCTGCAGGTACACGCCGTTGTTCACGTGCAGGTAGAAGTCGAGGTCGCCGGGGCGCACGCGCATGCGGGTCACGGAGGGGTCGAGGACCCCGCGGCCGGGCACGGCCTTGCGCGGCAGGGTGCTGGCGATCGTGAGCTGGATCTGTCGGGTCACCGTCGCAGGCTACTACCGAGCACGGGCGGTATCAGGTATCGCGGGTCGGCCTCGCCCCTGGGGCCGCCGTGCGGGACTCGCCGGTCGTTCGGCCCGCCCGGCGAGGCGTGTGAGGATGGCCCCCGTGACTTCCCGAACCGCCGCCCCCGTTCCCGATGCCGCCCCGACGCCCGCAGCCGCCGACCTCTCGTCCGAGACCTCGTCCGTGCCCGCGGTACCCACCGCCTCCCACCACTGGACCGTCCGCGCGTTCCGCGTCGTCGCGATCGCCGAGGCCTTCTCCTGGGCAGGCCTGCTCGTGGGGATGTACGTCAAGTGGATCGCCGAGGCCTCCGAGATCGGCGTCAAGATCTTCGGTCCCGTCCACGGGGGCCTGGTCGTCGCGTACGTCGCGCTCGCGCTCGTCGTGGCCGTCCGCCAGCGCTGGTCGCTCCTGACGCTCTTCTTCGCGCTCGCCGCGACGCTGCCGCCGTTCCTCACCGTCTTCTTCGACCGGTGGGCGCACCGCTCGGGCCGCTACGAGGAGCGCGCGGGCGCCTGACCCCGGGCGGTCGTGGCGCGGCGCAGGTCCTCAGCCCTCGTACTGCAGGGCGCGCCGGACCTCCTCGGCCACCTCGGCGCTCTCGAGCCGTTCGACGAGGTGCAGCGCCATGTCGATCCCGGCCGACACCCCGGCCGAGGTGACCACGTCACCGTCGTCGACGAACCGGGTCTCGGTGTCGACGAGGATGCTCGGGTCGAGACGGGCGAGCTCGTCGACGTGGTCCCAGTGGGTCGTCGCCGGACGCCCGGCCAGCAGACCGGCCGCCGCGAACGCGAGCGAGCCCGTGCACACGCTCGTCAGCAGCGGGGTCCGGGCTCGCATCGCGTGCAGCCAGGCGAGGTGCGTCGGATCCCCGACCAGCCGCTGGATGCCGGGCCCTCCGGGGTGCACGAGCACCTGGACCGGGACGACGTCGTCGGCGGACCCGTCGGGGACCATGTGCAGGCCTTGTGCGAGCCGCACCCCGCGCCCGTCCCACGAGAACGTCGAGACCCGCGGCTTGAGGGCAGAGCGCTCGCGCCACGTCGTGAACACCTCGTAGGGGCCCGCGACGTTGAGCTCCTCGGCGCCGTCGAACACGAAGATCCCGACGCTCAGACCGTTCCCGGTCGTCATCCGTCACCCCCGAGGGTCGATGCGATGGTGCGACCGTCGGGTCCGCCGGCGGGTGCCGACGGGCCCGACGGGTGGTTTCTAGAGTCCGGGCAGGGCGAGCATCTGGTCGAGCGCGACGCGTGCCCAGTGGGCGTCGTCGGCGTCGACCACGATGCGGTTGACCGTGCGCCCGGCGACGAGGGACTCCATGGCCCACACGAGGTGCGGCAGGTCGATGCGGTTCATCGTCGAGCAGAAGCAGACGGTCGAGTCGAGGTAGTGCACCTGCTTGTCCGGGTGCGCGCGGGCGACGCGCCGCACCAGGTTGAGCTCGGTGCCGATCGCCCAGGACGAGCCGGGCTCGGCGGCATCCAGCATCTTGATGATGTACTCGGTCGAGCCCACGTAGTCCGCGGCCTCCACGACCTCGTTCTTGCACTCGGGGTGCACGAGCACGTTGACGCCCGGCACCGCGGCACGGATGTCGGTCACGTTGCGCTCGGAGAAGCGCCCGTGCACCGAGCAGTGCCCGCGCCACAGGATCATGCGCGCGTCGCGCAGCTCGGCGTCGGTCAGGCCGCCGTTGGGCTTGCGGGGGTCGAAGACCACGCAGTCCGCGGGGGACATGCCGAGCGCCCGGAGCGCGGTGTTGCGTCCCAGGTGCTGGTCCGGCATGAACAGGACCTTGCTGGGGAGGGAGCCGCCCGCAGCGTCCAACTTGTCGAATGCCCAGCGCAGCGCGACCTCGGCGTTCGAGGACGTGCAGATGGTCCCGCCGTGCCGGCCCGTGAAGGCCTTGATCGCGGCGGTCGAGTTCATGTACGTCACGGGGAGCGTGACGTCGGCGATACCGGCGTCCTGGAGGACCTCCCACGCGTCCTCGACCTGGTTGATCGCGGCCATGTCGGCCATCGAGCAGCCCGCGGCGAGGTCCGGCAGGACGACCTGCTGGGCGTCCGAGGTGAGGATGTCCGCGCTCTCGGCCATGAAGTGCACGCCGCAGAAGAGGATGAACTCGGCCTCGGGACGGGCCGCGGCCTCGCGCGCGAGCTTGAAGGAGTCGCCCGTGACGTCCGCGAAGTCGATGACCTCGTCGCGCTGGTAGTGGTGGCCCAGGACGAAGGCCCGCGAGCCGAGCGCGGCGCGGGCCGCACGGGCACGTTCGACGAGGTCGGGGTCGCTGGCGGCCGGCAGCTCGCCGGTGCACTCGACTCCTCGCTCGGAGGCCAGGTCCCGGCCCTGTCCGAGGAGCAGGAGGGGGGAGGGGGCAGGTTCCGCGAAGGCGCTGTCCAACAGGGTGCTCACGGGACCATCGTCGCACAACGGTCGGTCGGTCGAGCAGCCCTGCCGGGGTTGAGGGCCTGGCACAATCGCGGCATGCACCTCCTCCTCGCCGCCGCGGAACCGCTCGCCCTGTCGGACGGGAACCTGCCCGCCGAGGGGGCGTGCGCCCTGGTCGCCGAGACCTGGACGGCCACGGTGCGCGGCGACGTGGACCCGTGCGTCCTCAACCCTGGGGCGGCCGGCTTCCTGCGCGCCCTCGCGGCCCACGCCCCCGAGCAGGTGGCGGTCATCGCGCGAGGCGCAGCCGGTGACGACCTGCCCGTGACGTTCCGGCTCGGTCTCCCCACGGCGACCGGGGCGCGCACGGCCTACGTCGAGGCGGCGCTCCTGCGTTCTGCGCCCGCCGACGGGAGCACCTCCGGCGCAGGGCTTGGCGCGGCGACGAGCTACGGCGTCGGGCAGGTGGTCGCGCTCGCTGCCCGACGGGCCTCGCGCGTCGTCGTGGCGACGGGGGACAGCGGCGCGCACGACGCCGGGGCCGGGATGCTCGCGGCGCTCGCGGGGACCGGGCCGGGGCCGCTGACCCGCGGCGGGGCCGCGCTGGGTGCGATCACCGTCGACGAGGCCGCGGTCGTGCTGCGCGCCCGGGACGCGCTGCGGTCCGTCGAGCTCGTCGGCGCGGTCGAGTCCGACCTGCCGCTGCTGGGCCTGCACGGGGCCAGCGGAGCGCTCGCGGTCGAGCGGCCCGCGCTGGCGACGCTCGCCCAGGAGCTCGAGCGGGCGCACGGCCACTACGCGCACGAGGTCACGCGCGCGCTGGAGGGCACGGCACGCCGCGACCTGCTGTCCAGCGCTTCCGGCCGCTCGGGAGTCTCCGGCCCGACGGCGGCACCCGCCCCGGGCGGTGGGGCGTTCGCGTCGCGCGCGGCCGCCGACCGGAGGCTGACCGGGCTGCCCGGCGCGGGCGCGGGCGGGGGTCTGGGCTTCGGGATCGCCGCCGCCGGCGGTCGCCTGCTGCCGGGGACGTCGCTGGTCGCGCACGTCGTCGGGCTGGGCGCGCGGGTCGAGGCCGCCGACGTCGCGGTCGTGGTCGTCGACCGGCTCGACGCGTCGACGACGCACGACGGTGTCCTGCCCGAGGTCGCGCGCCGGGCCGGTGCGCTCGGGGTCCCGGTCGTCGTCCTGGCGCGCGAGATCCTGGCCGGGCGGCGCGAGCAGGCCGCGGCGGGGATCAGCGGTGCCTACGAGCTCGGGCCGGACAGCGACGCGGCGCGTGCACGGGTCGCTCGCGTGGCCCGCACCTGGGCCGGCAGCGAGAGGTGAGCGCGGGCGTCGTACACTCGGGAACAGAACCATCTCCCGTCGTGTTGACGGGTATGCGACAAGCCTGAGGACCGATCGGCCTGCCCGGGAGCGGGAGCCGCAGACCGACGGCACACCACGGGGCGAGAGCCCACCGAAGACTGTGCGGAGAACACGATGAGCGAGACCACCGAGACCGCCACCCACGGCGTCCTGCTGACGGACTTCGCGGCCGGCAAGATCCGCAGCCTCCTCGAGCAGGAGGGCCGCGACGACCTGCGTCTGCGCGTCGCCGTCCAGCCCGGTGGCTGCTCGGGCCTGATCTACCAGCTCTACTTCGACGAGCGTGTCCTGGACGGCGACGCCCTCAAGGACTACGACGGCGTCGAGGTCGTCGTCGACAAGATGAGCGTCCCCTACCTGGACGGCGCGACCATCGACTTCGCCGACACGATCGAGAAGCAGGGCTTCACGATCGACAACCCCAACGCGGGCAGCGCCTGCGCGTGCGGCGGCTCGTTCGGCTGATCCTCGCGCGTCGGCAGCCCCGCTGCCGGCCAGGAGCCACGACGGCCCGGTCACCTCATGGCGGCCGGGCCGTCCGCGTCCGGGGGGTGGTCGCCGGGTGGTCACCCACCCAGGCGGACGGTGATCGCCCAGGTCGTGGCGCCGTCGGGCGCGCTCCCGGGGTCCGCCGCGTCCGCGTCCTGCCCCTCGGCACCTTCCACGACCGTGCTCTCCACGACCGTGCTCTCCACGACCGCGTGGCCGCGCATGCGCGCCCAGGCCGGGACGTCGTGACGAGCCGCGGGGTCGGTCGACCAGACGGTCAGCACGTCCCCCGGCGCACGGTCGCGCGCGGCGGCCGCGAGCCGGATGACGGGCAGCGGGCAGCGCAGGCCGCGCGCGTCCACGAGCGTGACCGGCTCGTCGCTCACAGCCCGCTCACCCCGAGCGATGCGCGCACCCTCGCGACGGCCCCGGGCAGGATCGCGAGGAAGCGGTCGACGTCGTCCTCCGTGGTGGCCCGGTCGAGCGAGATGCGCACGTTGCCGTGCGTCAGGACGCCCATGGCGGCCAGGACGTGGCTGGGCTCGAGCGTGCTCGACGTGCACGCCGACCCCGACCCGACCGCGAACCCCGCCCGGTCGAGCTCGATCACCAGGGCCTCGCCGTCGACGAACAGGAACGAGAAGGTCACGACGTGGGGGAGCCGGTCGTCGGGGTCGCCCACGACCTCGACGTCGGGGATCTGCCCGACGACGCCGCGCACCTTGTCGACGATCGCCCGGCGCCGGACGTCCTGCGCCGCGCGGTCGGCCAGGACCGACTGGAGCGCGACGGCGGCCGCGAACGCGGCGGGCACGCTCACCCCGCCGGGGAACCACGGCTCGGCGTCCTCGGGCCAGGTGCGCCGCCAGCGGACCCGGTTGCGGACCGCCAGCACCCCGACGCCCGCAGGGCCGCCCCAGTCGGCGGGGTCTGCAGCGAGCAGGTCCCACTCGACCGGAACCTCCCCGTGCCCGACGACGGCGCCCGCGTCCACGAGGAGCGGCACCCCCGCGCGGCGCGCGGCCGCGTGCACCGCGGCGACGGGCTGGACCGTGCCGACCTCGCCGTTCGCGACCTGGAGCGCGGCGAGCGCGGTCCCAGGGCTCGCGACCGCCGCGGTCATCGTGGCCTCGTCGACCCGGCCGAGCGTGTCGACCGGGACCTTCACGAGGGCGTCGGGGCTGCCCGCGGTCGCGACCGCGAGCTCGGCCGCGTGCAGGACCGCGGCGCGCTCGACCGCCGAGACGACGATCCCCGGTCCTGTGCGACGGCGCCCGAGCGCGACCGCGCCCACCGCGGCGTGCAGGGCGGCCACGTGCGAGGGTGCGAGGTGGACCTCCTCGGTCCGGGCGCCGAGGCCGGCGGCGATCGCCTCGCGGGCCCCGTCGAGGAGCACGGCGGCCCGGCGTGCCTCGGCGTACAGGCGCCGGGGGTCGGCCCACCCGTCGTCGATCGCCTGGGCCAGGGCGGTGCGTGCGAGGGGGTGCAGGGCCGCCCGGCCGCCGTTGTCGAGGTAGACCCGACGCGGGGGCGTCGTGGTGTCGGTCACATGAGCTCCAGAGGGCGTGCGAGGCGGCCGGGGGAGGGCTCCCGAACCGCCGATCGGCGAACTTTCATTGCAGACGCGCCGAATGTGCCGTGGACGCGACGTACACCGTGCACCGTAGCGCGGGCCGCGCGGGAAGCGACGATCTGACAGATGCGCCGAGGGTGTGCCGAACCCCGGGATCTTGCGGGAAGTTGGCGGATTCGTCACGCTCAGAAGCCGCGTTGACGGCGCGAGAGAGGGCATTTGCGCGCTAGGCTCTGTGGGTCGAGGACGAAGGTTCTGCGGGGAACTCGTGGAGAAGATCGAGCCCCCCTGTCGAACGTTGAAGTGAAAGGCCCCCCTTGCACTCGCAATCCCCTAGCCGCACACGGCGAACCATCCTGCGAGCGACGGCTTCCGCCGTCGCGGTCGCAGCCTTGGCCTCCGGTTGTGCCAGTGAGACCGTTCAGCGCGGATTTCTCCCCGGATACTCCGACGGTGAGGTGACCGACCAGACCGCCCGCATCACGTCGCTGTGGAACGGGTCCTGGATCGCGGCACTCATCGTCGGTGTCATCACGTGGGGGCTGATCCTGTGGTGCGTGGCCGCCTACCGCAAGCGCAAGGACGACCACGTCCTGCCCGTGCAGACGCGCTACCACCTGCCCCTCGAGATCATGTACACGGCAGTGCCGATCGTCATGGTGCTCGTGCTCTTCTACTACACCGACCGTGACATGACGGCGATCAAGGACCTCTCCGCAGAGCCTGACGTCGAGATCCAGGTCATCGGCAAGCAGTGGAGCTGGGACTTCAACTACCTCACGGACGACGTCTACGAGTCCGGCCAGCACGAGGCCAACGTCGGCGACCTCCGTTCCGAGGACGAGATCGAGGGTGCCCCCGGCACCGCGACGTCGCTGCCCACGCTGTACCTGCCGGTCAACGAGGTCGTCCGGTTCAAGCTGGACTCCCGCGACGTCATCCACTCGTTCTGGATCCCCGCGTTCCTCTTCAAGATGGACATGATCCCGGAGCGCACGAACGAGTGGCAGGTCACCCCCACCCGTGAGGGCGTCTACGCCGGCAAGTGCGCCGAGCTCTGCGGCGAGCACCACTCGGGCATGCTCTTCAACGTCGCCGTGGTCTCCCGCGAGGAGTACGACGCGCAGATGCAGAAGCTCGAGGACAAGGGTCAGACCGGCGAGCTCGGGCTGGACCTGAACCGCCTCCAGGACCCGAACCCCCCCGTCGTCACGGAAGGTGAGAACTGATGGTCGCGCAGGCCGAAGTCATTCCCGGTCTCGCCCCGAAGCGCCAGACGCTCGGACGAACCGTCATCAAGTGGGTCACCTCGACCGACCACAAGACCATCGGGTACATGTACCTGATCACGTCGTTCATCTTCTTCTGCATCGGCGGCCTCATGGCCCTCGTGATCCGTGCCGAGCTCTTCGAGCCCGGCATCCAGATC
The DNA here is from genome assembly GCF_042789955.1 of Oerskovia sp. NPDC056781. Lineage (NCBI taxonomy): Bacteria > Bacillati > Actinomycetota > Actinomycetes > Micrococcales > Cellulomonadaceae > Oerskovia > Oerskovia sp. NPDC056781. The sequence continues at coordinate 12,365 of NZ_JBHUAD010000042.1, read as the reverse complement.
GTGCAGAGCAAGGAGCAGTACAACCAGCTCTTCACGATGCACGGCACGATCATGCTGCTGCTGTTCGCCACCCCGCTCTTCGCGGGCTTCGCGAACGTCATCATGCCGCTGCAGATCGGCGCACCTGACGTCGCCTTCCCGCGACTGAACATGTTCGCCTACTGGCTCTACCTCTTCGGTGGCCTCATCGCCTCGGCCGGGTTCTTCACGCCGCAGGGCGCCGCGTCGTTCGGATGGTTCGCCTACGCGCCGCTGTCGAACACGACGTTCAGTCCAGGGGCCGGTGGAGATCTCTGGGTCTTCGGCCTGGCCCTGGCCGGGTTCGGAACCATCCTCGGTGCCGTCAACTTCATCACGACGATCATCACGATGCGCGCTCCGGGCATGACGATGTTCCGCATGCCGATCTTCACCTGGAACACGCTGGTCACGAGCCTCCTGGTCCTGATGGCGTTCCCCCCGCTGGCAGCGGCGCTGTTCGCGCTCGGAGCGGACCGCCGGCTCGGTGCGCAGATCTTCAACCCGGAGAACGGCGGTGCCATCCTCTGGCAGCACCTGTTCTGGTTCTTCGGCCACCCTGAGGTCTACATCATCGCCCTGCCGTTCTTCGGCATCGTCTCGGAGATCCTGCCGGTCTTCAGCCGCAAGCCGATCTTCGGCTACAAGGGCCTGGTCTACGCGACGATCGCGATCGCGGCGCTGTCCGTGACCGTCTGGGCCCACCACATGTACGTGACCGGCGCGGTCCTGCTGCCGTTCTTCGCGTTCATGACGATGCTCATCGCGGTCCCGACCGGTGTGAAGTTCTTCAACTGGATCGGCACGATGTGGCGCGGCAAGCTCACGTTCGAGACGCCCATGCTCTGGTCGATCGGCTTCCTCGTGACCTTCCTCTTCGGTGGTCTCACGGGCGTCATCCTCTCGAGCCCGGCGCTGGACTTCAGCCTCTCCGACTCGTACTTCGTCGTGGCGCACTTCCACTACGTGGTCTTCGGCACCGTCGTGTTCGCGATGTTCGCCGGGTTCTACTTCTGGTGGCCCAAGTTCACCGGGCGCATGCTCAACGAGAAGCTCGGCAAGATCCACTTCTGGCTGCTCTTCATCGGCTTCCACGCCACCTTCCTCGTCCAGCACTGGCTGGGTGTCGCCGGTATGCCGCGTCGCTACGCGGACTACATGCCGGAGGAGGGGTTCACGTGGATGAACCAGGTCTCGACGGTCGGCGCGTTCATCCTCGCCGCCTCGACCCTGCCGTTCCTCTGGAACGTCTACACGACCTGGCGCAACGCGCCCAAGGTCACCGTGGACGATCCGTGGGGCTACGGGGCCTCGCTCGAGTGGGCGACCTCCTGCCCGCCGCCGCGGCACAACTTCACGTCGCTGCCCCGGATCCGCTCGGAACGCCCCGCATTCGACCTGCACCACCCCGAGGTCGCGGCCATGGACCACGCCGAACCCAACCCGAACGTCCTGCAGCAGATCTACGGCGACGCTGACCGCCGCGGCGAGCAGCAGGTCGCCATGGACCGGGTCGAGGGCAAGGATCACCCCAGCGCCAAGTCCTCGACGATGATCATCGACGAGCCGCGCGACGGCGAGAAGGAGGACGGCAAGTGAAGGTCGAATCGAGGCTCCACCTCTTCCTCGCACCGTTCTTCCTCCTGATGGCGCTCGTCTACGGGTTCTGGAGCCACTGGGAGCCGGTCGGTTCCGCAGCGCTGTTCCTGACCTTCGGCCTCGCTGCCATGATCGGTGGCTACCTGGCCCTCACGGCCAAGCGCATCGACTCGCGCCCCGAGGACGACCCGGACGGACTCATCGAGCAGGGCGCGGGCGACCAGGGCGTCTACGCGCCGTGGAGCTGGTGGCCGCTGGCCATCGCAGGCGCCGCGGCGATCGCCTTCCTGGGCCTCGCGCTCGGCTGGTGGATCCTCGGTATCGGCGTCGTCCTCGGCGCCGTCGCCCTCGTGGGCTGGGTCTTCGAGTTCTCTCGCGGACAGCACGCGCACTGATCGACCGCACGACACGACGGGCCCCGCCTCCCCTGGGAGGCGGGGCCCGTGCGCGTTCTTGGGGCACGGCGGTGCGTGTGAGGTCCCGGCGGCGGGGGAGTGCGTGCTCCGCGGAGCCGCGGATGCCGGAGGCCGCCGTGCGCTCGCTGCGGCCTCACACCTGGTGTGCAGCCGAGGACCGCTCCTGCACGAGGGCGGTGACGTCGACGATGCCGACGGGCAGGCGTGCGACCAGGCCCTCGAGCGCGGGTGTCACGAACGTGACCGTGAGCTGGACCTGGAGCTGGTACTCCGTCACCGACTCCCCGAAGGCGACGAGCAGGCCTCCGGCACCTGCGCGTGCAGGTCCCGGGCGGCCGCCGCCTCGACCGCGTGCCACCGGCTCGGGACCAGCACGATCCGATCGTCTCCCTCTCGCCCGAGGTCGCCGACAGCCCGAGCTGCTGCGTCGACGTCGGTGACCGTGACTCGGAGCGTGCCTCCACCCGCGCCCTCGTCCTCGGCGCACGACTCGGGACCCGGGCCCGTGCCGTGGGTCACCACGAGGCCGAGCGCGTCGAGGGTGCGCAGGAGGTCTCTGGCGCCGGATCACCGGACGTGCAGCCGCAGCCGCAGCGACCGGATCTGCGGGCTCGTCGTCCGCTGCTGTCTCGCCCGGGGTCCTGTGGTCCCCGCGATGGCCCAGGACGGTCACGTGGGCGACCCGGATCTCGTCTCCGGTCCAGACCCCGACGACGTCCACGACGGCACCGAGCGCGTCTCGGGCCGGCAGGAACCCCGTGAGCGCCACCACCACGGCGCGTCCAGCGTGGGCGGCACCTGGTCGAGGCCCCGCGTCGCGTGCTCCGGAGGAGCCCGTGGCGTCCCTTCGACGCGACGAGGACTCCTGTGGCCCAGACGTCCGTTCCCTCGACCACCGCCATGGCTTGTCGTCCTCTCGCCGGTCCGTGGCCGTCCTCCCCGTAGGGCCTGCTGCACCTCCCGGTGGCGCTGTACCTCCCGGTGGCGCTGCACCTCCCGGTGGCGCTGGAGACGGTGCGGTGCCGCGACGCTGACGTCATCCGGAAGGGCGCACCGGTGGGGTCGGCGGTGCCCGTGTCCGATGCGACGATGACGCGCGTCGAGGTCCGTCGAGGCGTGCGACGTGGTGAGGCCTTGGCCTACGTCACGCCCAGCACGAACGGGCCGCACAGACACCCCAGGAAGGGGGCTGTGCGGCCCGTAGGGCGACGCAGAGGGTCAGGCGGGGATGATGAGGCCTTCGCCCTGGGTGCGGGCGCGGGCGAGGCGTGCGTCGGCGTCGGCCCAGTTGACGAGGTTCCACCAGGCGGTGACGTAGTCGGCGCGCACGTTCTGGTAGTCGAGGTAGTAGGCGTGCTCCCAGACGTCCAGGAGGACGATCGGGACCAGGCCCAGGGCGATGTTGCCCTGCTGGTCGTAGAGCTGGACGATGATGAGCTTCTTGCCGAGGGTGTCCCAGGCGAGGATGGCCCAGCCCGAGCCCTGGACGCCTGCGGCGACGGCGGCGAAGTGCTTCTTGAACTTCTCGAAGGAGCCGAAGTCCTCGGCGATGGCTGCGGCGATGTCGCCGGTGGGCTCGCCGCCGCCCTCGGGGGAGAGGTTGGTCCAGAACGCGGAGTGGTTGACGTGTCCGCCGAGGTTGAACGCGAGGTTCTTCTCGTGGAGGTTGACCGCGGCGAGGTCGCCGGAGTCGCGGGCCTCGGCGAGCTTCTCGAGTGCCGTGTTGGCGCCGGTCACGTAGGCCTGGTGGTGCTTGGAGTGGTGCAGCTCCATGATGCGGCCGGAGATGTGGGGCTCGAGTGCGCCGTAGTCGTACGACAGCTCGGGAAGGGTGTAGACAGCCATGGTGAGTCCTCTCGTTCGGTGTCGGCCACGCTAGGACCTCAACCGTGGTTGAGGTCAAGTCGGACGCCCTCGGGGCGGCGGTGGTGGCGAGCGGACCCGCCGGGCGCGATCCCTGGGGCACGTGGCCCTGCCCCGAGCACATCATGACCGGGCGGGTCTTGCACGTCCTTCTCAGGAAAGTGCCGTGTCCCGGCCGGTCGGTGACCGGCGGCCGGCCGGGCGTCCGGAGGCGGTCGGGCGGCCGACGGCCAGTGGCTGCCGGTCAGCTCGCGCGCTGCTGGCCGCTCATCGCGTGGATCGAGTCCATGACCTGCTCGGTGAGCTCGCGACGGGCCTGCGCAGGCTTGCCCGACGTGATCTGGCGCGCCGGCTCGATGGGCGCCCCGAACTGGACGGTCACGCGGTGGATGCGCGGGAGACGCGAGCCGACGGGCTGGACCTTGTCGGTGCCCTGGATCGCGACGGGCACGATCGGCGCGTGGCCCGCGAGCGCGAGCCAGGCGACCCCGGTGTGTCCCTTGTGGAGCTTGCCGTCGCGCGACCGCGTGCCCTCGGGGTAGATCCCGAACGCGCCCCCACGGTTGAGCACCTCGAGCGCGTCCTCGAGCGAGCGCTGACCGGCGCGCGGGTCGTCGCGCTGCACGGGGATGTGGCCGAGGGTGGTGAAGAACCACCGGGAGACCCGGCCCTTGAGCCCGGTGCCCGTGAAGTACTCGGCCTTGGCGAGGAACGTGACGTGCCGCGGGGCGACGATGGGGATGAGGAGCGAGTCCACGAACGACAGGTGGTTGCTCGCCAGGATGACGGGTCCGCGCCGCGGGATGTTGTTGAGGCCGGTCACCCGTGGCCTCAGCAGCGTGAAGGCCAGGAGCGACAGGATCAGCTTCAGCACCCGGTACGTCATCCGTACATTGTGCACCGACGTGCAGCCCGGCCCGACGGCGGGGCTCCGGTGCGCGCTCAGGGCAGTTCGGCAGAGCGCGGTTGGCCAGGGAGAACCCCGGCCCGTGCACGGATGTTCACGCTTGGTGGTTCGTTGCGCACCGCCCTCCGGCCGTGACCGTGCAGGCGGTCGGCCTGCCACGGGACCGGGTCACCCGAGGCGCAGGATCCGCTGCCCGTCGAGCACGAGAAGCCTCCCGCCGACCGCGAGGAAGCCGTAGGGCTCGACGGTGAGCGGTTCCTCCCATCGCGTGCTGCCGTCGGCCAGGTCGATCGAGGACCATCGCGCCCCGGAACCCGGCTGCGTCCCCAGCACGACGGTCAGCGACCCGTGGCCCGCGAAGGCCGCGGACACGTCGCTGCTCGACGACCCGCCGCGCTCGGAGGCCCGCCACGTCCACAGCTCCTCGCCCGTGACGTTGTCGATCGCCACGGCCCCGGGGAAGGTGCCGACGACGGTCATGTCCCGGGTCGCGAGCAGGACCTGCGCGGTGTACCGCGGGAAGGCCCAGACCTGGTGCCCGTCCTCGGCGAGGGCTGCGAGCCCGGAACCCGACCGGACGAACAGCAGAGGGGGCGCGGTGCCGTCCGTGGCGAGCGGGTCGAGCACCTCGCTCACGTCGCGCAGGATCACCGCGCCCTCCGCGTCCAGCACGTCCGTCCCCGTCCGGCCGATCGCCGTCCTGGTGAACCGGCCGTCGGCCAGGCCCTCGACGTACGCGTCGTCCCCGGACGACAGCAGGTCTCCCCCCGGAGAGAACGTGGCGCCCACCCTGCATCCCCTGACCGAGATCGTGCCCGCCACGTCGAAGAAGTAGACGGACTCGCGGTCGTCGACCATCACGCCTTCCACGGAGGTCTCGCAGGTCCCGTCGTCCCCGGCGACGTCGTCGGCCGGGACGGACCGCGTCCAGCGCACGTCGCCGGTGCGCGCGTCCTCCACGGTCACGACGAGCCCTTGGTCGTCCCGTGCCGCCCTCACGAGGTCACCGTCGGCGAGCACCTCCGTGCTTCCGCGGGAGGCGTCCAGGTCACGTTCGGCGAGCGTCCTGCCGTCGCGACCGAGCACGGAGACCGTCGTCGGCGGCCTGGTGGGGTGCGACGGCACGAGGTCTTCCAGGCTCCCACCGCTGACGCACGTGATGGTCGACAGGGCTGTGGCCCCCTCGGGGCGCGCGACGAAGGTGCCGCAACGGCTCCTCCCGAGGTCCGCGCGCCGCCAGACCTCCTCTCCCGAGGTCAGGTCGTGGGCGACGAGCGCTCCGTCGACCGGCACGAGGAGGAGGTCGCCGGCCAGCGTCGGCCAGGCCTCGCCGGTGTCGACGCTCCAAACCTCGTCCGGCGGCTGCGTTAGCCCGACGACCCCGCCGGGAGCGGTCCGCAGCAACGCTTCCGCCTGCCGGGCGCGGACCGTGTCCAGCGCGGTGAGCCCGCCGAGGACGAGCACGAGGGTCCCGGCCACGCCGGTGACGACCAGGCGTCGGCGGCGGTGCACCCTCGGGGCGCGCGGGACCGGGACGACGCCGTCCTCGTCACCGCTCGTGCCGACGCCGTGGGGCGCGGCGGGAGCGGCGTCGTCGGGCGGGGTGTCAGGTCGGCCGGAGGGCGCGCCGGGACGCGTGGGCCGCGGCGCGAACGCATCGTCGTCGTCCAGGTCGTCGACCGCCTCGAAGGCGATCTGGCGGGGTTGCTCTCGTCGTCGAAAGGGCACGCCCGGAGCCTAGCGGCCGGGCGTGCCCTGTCGGACGGTGCTGTCAGCGCGTGGCGACCGACACGAGGTAGTCGTCGGCGTCGTCGTCCCAGCGCAGGTCGATCGCGCCCGCGGTCTGCGCGGCCTTGCAGAACTGGAGGAAGCTGCGGTAGCCGAGCGCCTTCTCGCTGAAGTCGGGGCGCTTCTTGCGGAGCTGGTTCTTGAGGCCGGACAGCGGCACCGAGTCGCCCTGCTCGCCCACGACGGTGCGCAGCAGCGCGAAGTCGTCGCCCGCGTGGCCGCGCTCGGGCAGCGAGACCTCGGGGTCGCCCGTGGCGGGGCCCGCGCTGAGCTGGACCACGCCGCGCTCCTCGAGGTAGCGCAGGAACTCGCCGAAGTTGCGGAAGCCGTAGTCGGCCTCGCTGAACGTGGGGTCCTTGCGCAGCAGCGTGCGCTTGAGCGTCGAGGCCACGACGGCCCCGCTCGACGAGCTCGACAGGTCGGCGAGGGTCTGCGCGACGAGGACCGCGAGGTCCTCGTCCTCGTTGGTCGAGGAGGCCCCGTGCCCGACGGCGGAGCCGAGCTCGGCCTCGACGTCCAGCGGTGCGGGGGTCGGCTCGGGCGCGCTGTCGGTGACCGGTGCCACGTCGGCGGCGGGCGCCGTCGCGGCCTCGGGCGCCGGGGTGGGCGCGGCCTTGTTCGACGAGCCGGAGCTCGAGCCCGAGGAGCGGCTCGACGACTTGCGGGCCGTGCTGCGGTTCGAGCTGTTCGAGGACCGCTTGCGCTCGACGGGCTCGTCGGGGATCTCGACGCCCTCGAGGCGGTCGTAGAAGAGGAACTCGTCGCACGCCGGGGGCAGCAGCTTGGACGTCGAGTTCTCGACGCCGATGCCGATCACGCGCTTGTTGAGCTCACGCAGCTTGTGCACGAGGGGCGAGAAGTCGCTGTCCCCTGTACACATCACGAAGGTCGAGATGTACTCACGCTCGAAGGCCATCTCGATCGCGTCGACGACCATCTTGATGTCGGCGGCGTTCTTGCGCGAGGCCCCCATGCGCTGGGGCATCTCGATGAGCTCGACCTGGTGGCGGGTCAGGGAGCGGCGGTCCTCGTCGAAGTAGGACCAGTCGGCGTAGGCGCGGCGGACGACGACGCGACCGCGCGCGGCGAGCGCGTCGGCGATCGGCTTGAAGTCGAAGGTCATCCCGCCCAGGTGGTCGCGCGCGCCCAGCGCGAGGTTGTCGTAGTCGAGGAAGACGGCCAGACGTTCTTCGGTGTCCATATCGGCCAGGGTATGGCCCGCACGGTCCGAACGCCCATCCGCCGCGGCGACCAGCACGTTTGACACGTCTCGGCATGCGGACTTAGTTTGGTGCTAAAGATAGTCCCGAACAAAGGAGTTCTCCGGTGCCGACCACCACCGCTCGAAGCGACCACGGCGCCGCCGCGACGCTCGCGCTCCTCGGGACGCGAGGCCCCAGGAGCCGCGCAGCCATCGCCCGCGAGCTCGGTGTCAGCCCCGCGACCGTCACCCAGATCACCAAGGACCTCGTCGAGCGGGGCCTCCTGGTCGAGCTCGAGACCGTGCCGAGCCAGGGCGGACGCCCCGCCCGCCTCCTCGGGCTGAGCAGCGCACCCGCCCCCCGTGCCATCGGCGCCAAGGTCACGGCCGACCACGTCGCGATCGTGTCGGTCGGATTCGACGGCGAGGCGCTCTCGCAGTCGTCGCACCCGTTCGACCCCCGGCGCCCCGACGCGCTCGACGCCCTCGGGCACCTCCTGCGCGACGTCCTCGCGGCCGAGGACGGCCCGGTCCTCGGCGTCGGGATCGGCATCCCCGGCTCGGTCGACGCCCAGGCCTCCGGTGTCGTGACCGCCCCGACGCTCGGCTGGACCGCGGTCCCCGTCGGCGCCTCGCTGCGTCACACGCTCGGCGTGCCCGTCCTCGTCGAGAACGACGTCAACACCCTGGCCGTCGCCGAGCACCTGTACGGCACCGGGCGCGAGCACGCGTCGTTCCTCGTCCTGACGATCGGTCGCGGCATCGGCTCGGGGCTCGTGGTCGACAGCACCATCCGCCGCGGAGCTGCGGGCGGTGCCGGCGAGATCGGCCACTTCCCCGTGACCGAGGGCGGCCCGCTCTGCGGGTGCGGCAACCACGGGTGCCTCGAGGCGTACATCGGCGACGACGCCCTGCGTACCCGCGCGATCGCCGCAGGCGTCATCGGCCCCGACGGGACGGTCGCCGAGCTCGTGGCCCGCGCCGACGCGGGAGACCTGGGCGCCCGGGACCTGTACCACGAGGCAGGACGCCTGCTCGGACGCACGCTCGCGGGCGTCGTCCACCTCCTCGACCCCGAGCTCGTCGTCCTGCTCGGCGAGGGTATCGGCGCCTGGGCCCACTGGCAGACCGGCTTCGAGAAGACGTTCCGGGCGCACCTCCTGCCCACCCGCCGAGCCATCCCGTTCGTCGTCGAGCCCTGGGCCGACGACAAGTGGGCCCTGGGCGCCGCCGCCCTCGTCCTGGCCACGCCGTTCGACGCCGCGGGCGCGTCGGGCGACCAGGGACGTCTCGTCGTCGCCCGCATGCAGACCGACGCCGGCAACGCGCCGGCCCTCACCCCCACGAGGAGACAGTGATGTCCGTCCCCGCCACGGCGCCGCCACGGGCGGCCGCGCCGAAGCGCCCGACCCCGCAGCGACGGAGCACGTCCTCACGGTCGCGGTGGCGCAACCGGGGGTGGGTCCTGTTCTTCCTGCTCCCCAGCGCCGTCCCGCTCGTCGTGTTCACGCTCGCCCCCATGGTGAACTCGCTCTGGGTGAGCCTGCACGACTGGAACCTCGTCTCGCCCATGAAGTGGGTCGGCCTCGACAACTACGCCGACCTGCTGACCTCGGGCGACACCTGGCGGGTCCTCGGGAACACCCTCTTCTACATCCTGGGCTACCTCCCGCTTGTCTACGTGGGTGGTCTGGGTCTGGCCATGCTGCTCAACCGGGCGCTCAAGGGCCGCACGTTCTTCCGCGCGGCGTACTTCCTGCCCGTCATCACGAGCTGGGTCGTCGTGGCCCTCGTGTGGCAGTGGCTCCTCAACCCGTCCAACGGCCTCGTCAACCAGCTCGTCCAGCCGGTGCTCGACGGGCTCAACGGGCTCTTCGGGACCGACATGACGGCCCCGGGATGGTGGACCGACCCCCAGTGGGCCATGCCCTCGGTGATCCTCGCCTCGGCGTGGAAGGACCTCGGCTTCGTCATGGTCATCCTGCTCGCCGGTCTCCAGGCGATCCCCGGTGACGTGCTCGAGGCCGCCCGCGTCGACGGCGCCGGAGCGTGGAAGCGCTTCTGGCACATCACGTTCCCGCTGCTGTCCCCCTCGACGTTCTTCGTGCTCGTCATCTCGCTCATCAACGGGTTCCAGGTCTTCGACCAGGTGTACGTGATGACGGGCGGCGGCCCGTCCGGCGCGAGCCAGGTCGTGGTCGGCCAGATCTACGACCTCACGTTCCGCTACGGCCGGGCCGGGGACGCGTCCGCACTGTCCTGGATCCTCTTCGTCCTGATCCTCATCGTCACCGCGCTCCAGATGCGCGGTCAGCGCAGGTGGGTGAACCATGCCTGAGACCCTCGTCCCGACAGCCCCCGTCACACCGACCACGGCCCCCACCTCCCTGCGGCGCCCCCGGCGCTCCGCCGGTCAGATCCTCGGACGCATCGCCCTGTACGCGTCCGTCGTCGTCGGCGCGGTCATCATGCTCTTCCCGTTCCTGTGGACGGTCATCACGTCGATCACGCCGAGCGGCTCGCTCTCGGGCGGCCCGTCACTGATCGTCGAGGACCCGACGCTCGACGCCTACCGGACCCTCATGGTGTCCATGCCGGTCTGGCGGATCATCGCGAACTCGTTCGGGGTCGCGGTCGTCGCGACCCTGCTGCAGATGGTCACCGGGTCGATGGCCGCCTACGGCTTCAGCCGTCTGCGGTTCAAGGGCAAGAACATCGTGTTCGCGGCCTACCTGGCGACGCTCATGATCCCGCTCCAGGTCCTCGTCGTGCCGCTGTTCATCCAGATGACGCGGCTCAACCTCAACGACACGTACTTCGCGCTGCTCGCACCGTCGATCGCGTCGGCCTTCGGCATCTTCCTCCTGCGCCAGGCCGTCGACGGCGTGCCCCGCGAGCTCGACGAGGCCGCGACGCTCGACGGCGCCGGTCACCTGCGGATCTTCGGCCTCATCGTCCTGCCGCTCGTCAAGCCCGCGCTCGCGACGCTCGCGGTCTTCGCCTTCATGGGCTCCTGGAACAGCTTCCTGTGGCCCCTCGTCGTCATCCGGTCCCCCGAGCTCATGACGCTCCCCCTGGGGCTGTCCACGCTCCAGGGCCAGTTCACGACCCAGTGGGACGTCGTCATGGCGGGCTCGGTCGTGTCGATCCTGCCGATCGCGATCGTCTACATGTTCGCGCAGCGCCACATCATCGCCGGCATGTCCCACACCGGCCTCAAGTAGGAGTACGCACCCCCACCGAAAGGAGAGGTCTCATGACCTCACGCTTCAACGGACGCACCGCTGCGCTCGTCCCGCTCGCGCTCGTCGGCGTCACCGTGCTCGCGGGCTGTGCCCAGGGTTCGGCGACCACGACCACGGGCGCTGACGGCAAGACGGTCGTCCGCTACATGAACTTCACCTCGAACGACGGGCACGAGAAGGACCTCGACACCATCGTCGCGGCCTACGAGAAGGCGAACCCGGACGTCGACGTCCAGGTCGAGACGATCCCCTACGCCGACTACTTCACCAAGCTGCAGACCGCGTTCGCCGGGAAGACCGTCGCGGACGTCGTGGACCTCAACTACGAGAACTTCGTCTCCTACGCCGAGTCCGGTGCCCTGGCCCCGCTCGAGGACGTGGACGCCGCCCCCTACAAGGACACGCTCCTGGAGTCCTTCACGCACGACGGCACCCAGTACGGGCTCCCGTCGTCGTACTCCAACGTCGTCCTCTACTACAACAAGGCGCTCTTCGACGCCGCCGGGCTGGATTACCCCACGGCCGACTGGACGTGGGCGGACGAGCAGGCCGCGGCGACCGCCCTGACCGACACCGTCGCCGGCGTGTACGGCGACTTCCAGCCCGTGACGTTCCACGAGTTCTACAAGGTGCTGGACCAGGCGGGGGGCCAGTTCTTCACCGAGGACGGCTCGGCCTCGGCGTTCGACAGCCCGGAGGGTGTCAAGGCGGCCACCTGGCTCGTCACGAAGCCCGGGACGGTCATGCCCACCGAGGCCGACGGGTCGAGCACCCCCGACTTCGACAAGGACCTCTTCTCGGCCGGCAGGCTCGGCATGTGGCACTCGGGCATCTGGATGTTCGACGCCCTGTCCCAGGTCGAGGGCCTCGACTGGGACATCGTCGTCGAGCCCGGTGACGCCTCGAAGGCCTCGGCCCTGTTCACCAACGGGGTGGCCGTGACGGCCGCCTCGAAGGAGAAGGAGGCCGCCCAGGACTTCGCCGAGTTCCTCACGGTCTCGCCGACCGCGGTCGACACCCGGCTGGCGAGCTCGTGGGAGCTTCCGCCCGTCGCCGACGAGGAGGCCCTCGCCCCGTACCTCGAGCAGACGCCACCCGCGAACCGTCAGGCCGTGATCGACGCGCTCGACACCGTCGCCCTCCCGCCCGTGCTCGCCGCGCAGCAGGAGATGCAGGACGCGATCAACGAGGAGCTGTCCAACGCGGCCGCCGGCCGCAAGACCGTCGAGCAGGCCCTCACCGACGCCGCCGCACGCGTCGACCAGCTTCTCGGCTGAGCCCGCTCGCACCGCACCCGTCCGGCCGGTCGTGGTCGCGTGGTCCCGGAC
>NZ_JBHUAD010000041.1:0-22449 GCF_042789955.1 Oerskovia sp. NPDC056781 | reverse complement strand
CTCCCGGGTGGGAGAGGCGCCCTTCGTGCGTCACGGGCCGCCCCGCGGGAGGTGGAGGTCAGGCGCTCGGCGCGGGTCCCGTCGTGGTGCCGGGCACGAGCTCTACGTCGAGCATGACGGTCTCCGGCTCCTTCCCTGCGAGGAGCGCGACGACCGCGTTCCCCAGCTGCGCGCCCTTCTCGGCGAGGGGCTGGTGGACGCTCGTGAGGGTGTCGGGGCTGAGCCAGGGGAGGTCCAGCCCGTCGAAGCCGGCGACCGACAGGTCCTCGGGCACGCGCAGCCCGAGCTCCTTGGCGCCGAGGATCGCGCCCGCGGCGAGCAGGTCCGAGTGGGCGATGATCGCGGTCGGGCGCTCGTCGGCGGGGACCCACGTGCCGAGGATCTCGACGGCGGCCGCGTGCCCGTGCTCGACGAGCGACGCCTCGGTCTCCCAGGAGATGAGGGGCTCGACGACGTCGCGCACCCCGGTGAGCCGGTTGATGGTGGGGGTGCGGTCTGCCTGGGCGAGACGCTCGGCGTCGACGACCCCGCTGCGGCGCGAGTTGTCGAGGGGGAGCGAGATCTCGGCGATGCGCGTGTGGCCGAGGTCGACGAGGTGGCGGACGACCTCGGCGGTGCCGCGCCGGTCCTCGATGCCGACGAGCGGCGTGCCGGGGACGGGGCGTCCTTCGCCGATCACGACGGGCACGCCGCGGCGCTGGAGGGCGGCGAGGGTCGCGTCGTCGGTCCCGACCCCCCACACGAGGACCGCGACGTCCATCGCGGCGCTCTCGATGAGGGGGTCGACCGCGCGGGACGGGTCGTCGGAGGGGATGCCGGGGATGAGGAGCACGCCGAGGCCGCTTGTCCCGAGCGTGGAGACCAGCCCGTCGAGCACCTGGACGGCGACGGGGTCGCGGAACGCGCGCTTGAGCTGGTCGCCGATGACGACGCCGACGATCCCGGACTTCCCCGAGCGCAGCTGGCGCCCGAGCGGGTTGGGGCCGGTGTAGCCGAGCTCGTCGGCCGCGGCCATGACGCGGTCGCGGGTCTCGGGGGTGATGGGGCCCGCGCCGGAGAAGGCGAGGGACGCGGTGGAGACGGACACCCCGGCGAGCGCGGCGACGCGGGCGAGGGTCGGGCGGCCTGGCGGCCTGGGTGCCTGCTCGGTCTCGGTCATCGTTGCCCCTCTGCCGGTGTTCTGGACGTTCTCGGATCCGGCGTGGCGCGCGGAAAGGTGTTTGACGGCGCGGCCAGACTACCCGCAGAATTGACCCCATGTCTCGAATCGTTTCGAAGGCCACCCCCGACGCAGGAATCGAATCGATTCGACCCGTGCTCGACCCCGGCCTCTCCCGTGCCCGTTGGTCCCTCCTGGGGATCTTCCTGCTCAACGGCATCACCATGTCGAGCTGGCTCGCCCGCATCCCGTCCGTCCGCGACGCGCTCGACATGACGCCCAAGGACCTGGGCTTCGTGCTGCTCGCCGGCGCGATCGGCGCCCTGATGACCGTCACGCTGGCCGGCCCGATCGTCAACCGCTTCGGCGGCAAGGCGACCATGCTCGCCTCGACGGGCTTCTTCGCCGCGGCGCTCGTGCTGCTCGGCGTCGGCCCGGCCACGGGCTCGGTCGCGCTGCTCGCCGCGGGCATCTTCCTCAACGGTGTGGCGTTCTCGCTCGGCAACGTCCCCATGAACGTCGAGAGCGCGAGCGTGGAGCGCCGCACGGGACGCACGATCCTGCCGCAGTTCCACGCGGCCTTCAGCATCGGCGCGGTCGTCGGGTCGCTCGTCGGTGCGGCGAGCGCCGCGGGCGACGTCCCGGTCCTCGTGCAGTTCGTGGGCACGGCCGTCGTCGCGACGGTCTGGCGCCTGGTGAGCATCCCGATGTTCATCCACGCGACGCCGCCGCGCCCGCGCGTCGAGGGGCGCCTGGGCGACGCGAGCCCCGACGGCGTCGAGGCGGCTGCCGCCCTGCACCCGCGCTCGCGTCGGGTGCGGCTCGGCGCCGCGCTGAGCGCGTGGCGCGAGCCGCGCACCCTGCTGATCGGCTTGGTCATCATGGCCGCGGCGCTGTCCGAGGGGTCGGCGAACGACTGGCTGTCCCTCGCCGTGGTCGACGGGTTCGACCAGACCGAGGCCGTCGGTGCCGTGGTGTTCGGTGCGTTCGTCGGGGCCATGACGGTCATGCGACTGCTGGGGACGCGCCTCATCGACCGCTACGGGCGCGTCGTCGTGCTGCGGTTCTCGGGTGTGGCCTCGATCGGCGGCCTGCTGCTCTTCGGATTCGCCCCCAACCTGCCGCTGGCCGGGGTCGGCGTGCTCGCCTGGGGCCTGGGTGCTGCCCTCGCAGTCCCGATCGGCATCGCCGCGGCCTCCGACGAGCCGCTCCAGGCCGCGAGCCGTGTCTCGGTCGTCTCGGCGTTCTCGTCGATGGCCTCGCTCGCCGCGCCGCCGCTGCTCGGCATCGCCGCGGAGACCATGGGGGCGCGGCACGCGCTCGTGCTCATCGTGGTCGCGATGGTCGTCAGCGTGCTCCTCTCGACCAAGGTCGCGCCGCTCTCCCCGAGCGCACCGTCGCACCCCCTGCCCGACGACGGCGCTCCCGTCCCCGTGCCGGGGCGCGTCGTGCGGACGGTCGGGGAGGGCGGCCGCACCTCCGACGTCCAGCGAGCGGAGCCTGACCGCGTGGTAAGCAATCACCCGGTACCGTCGACCGTGCGCGCCCGCCGGCGCCGGACGGTCCGACGGCACACCGCCGCCGACCCCGCTCCGACGGCTCCGCCCGCACCGACCAGCCCGACCTCCCACCGACGCGAGGAGACCTCCGCATGACCACCCCGCCCTCGCCGCTCCCCGGCGGCCAGAGCGCCGTGAGCGCTTCCCGAGCCGTCCAGGCGGCCACCTGGTCCGTCTTCGCGGTGTTCTTCCTCAACGGGTTCAACTTCGCGAGCTGGGCCTCGCGCCTGCCGGCGGTCCGCGACGCGCTCGGGCTCAGCGAGGGCAGCATGGGCCTCCTGCTGCTCTTCGCCGCCGTCGGGTCGCTCCTCGCGCTGCCGCTCGCGGGCATGGTCGTGCAACGGATCGGCGCGTCACGCGCCGTCCTGCTCTTCGCCGCGGTCAACGTGGCCGGTCTCGTCGTCGCCGTGACCGGGGTGTCCCAGGGATCGGTCGACGTCGTGCGAGCCGGACTGTTCCTCTTCGGGATCGGGACCGGCGTCTGGGACGCCGCCATGAACATCGAGGGAGCGGCGGTCGAGCAGCGTCTCGGCAAGGCGATCATGCCCCGCTTCCACGCGGGCTTCTCGTTCGGCACCATGGCGGGAGCCGGTGTCGGCGCCCTGGCCGCGTTGGCGGCCGTGCCCGTCCAGTGGCACCTCGCGGTCGCGCTCGCGCTCAGCCTCCTGGGCGTCGTGTGGTGCGTGCGGTCCTTCCTGCCCGCGGGCGACGTCCAGACCGACGCGACGCCGTCGGGCGTCGAGGACGCCGCCGGGGAGGACCCGGCGACCGCCGTCCACTCGTCGAAGGGCGCGCGGAGCGCCCTCGCGGCCTGGCGTGAGCCGCGGACCCTGCTGATCGGCCTCGTCGTCCTGGCCGCGGCACTGACCGAGGGCGCGGCCAACGACTGGGTCGGGCTCGCGGTCGTCGACGGCTTCGGCACCTCGGACGCGATGGGCGCCGTGGGGCTCGGGATCTTCCTGACGGCCATGACGGGCATGAGACTGCTCGGCACGGGCCTGCTCGACCGCTTCGGGCGCGTGGCCGTGCTGCGGATCTCCGCGGGCCTCGCGTTCGTGGGCCTGCTCGTGTTCACCCTCGTGCCCAACCTGTGGGTCGCGCTCGTCGGCGTGGTCCTGTGGGGCATGGGCGCGGCGCTCGGCTTCCCCGTCGGGATGAGCGCTGCCTCGGACGACCCCGCGCACGCCGCCGTCCGGGTCAGCGTCGTCTCGACGATCGGGTACTCGGCCTTCTTCGTCGGCCCCCCGCTCATCGGGTTCCTCGCCGAGCACATCGGCGGCTACCGACCGGCACTGCTGGTCATCGCGGTGCCGCTCGTGATCGGGCTGCTCGTCGTCAACGCGGCCAAGCCGCTGCCGACGGCCGCGGGCGGCGGGGGCTCGGTGGCGCACTGAGCATCCCGTGTCCTTGCCCGCCGGACGACGAGACCCGGCGAACTAGGCTGGACCCATGACCGCCACCCCTGCACGCCGCGTGTCCGCCGTCGAAGCCGTCGCCGAGGGCGGCGCCTCCGGGGCCGGTGAGGTGCTCGCCCAACCGGCGCTCGCCGAGCTGACGACGCTGCGCGTCGGCGGCCCCGCGGACGCCTACGTCGAGGCCACGACCGAGGCAGAGCTCGTCGACGCCGTCCGCGCGGCCGACGACGCGGGCGAGCCGCTCCTGGTGATCGGCGGCGGGTCCAACCTGCTCGTGAGCGACGAGGGCTTCGGCGGCGTCGTGGTGCGGGACGTGCGTGCCGAGATCCGCGTCGACGCCGAGGACACGTGCGGTGGCGGGAGCATGACGGTCACGGCGGGCCAGGACTGGGACCAGCTCGTGGAGCGAGCCGTGGCCCAGGAGTGGGTCGGGATCGAGGCGCTGTCCGGCATCCCCGGCACGGTCGGGGCGGCCCCGGTCCAGAACATCGGCGCGTACGGCCAGGAGGTCGCCGGGGTCGTGGCCTCGGTGCGCGTGTGGGACCGTGCGGAGTCGAGGATCCGGAACCTCCCGCTGATCGACCTCGCGTTCGGCTACCGCACCTCGCTCCTCAAGCGCAGCATGCACGCCTCGCCCGAGGGCGGCGACATCTGGTACCCGTCCCCGCGCTACGTCGTGCTCGAGGTCAACCTCCAGATGCGGCTCGGGACGCTGTCCGCCCCGATCGCCTACCCCGAGCTCGCGCGCCGCCTGGGAGTCCAGGTGGGCGAGCGGGCGCCGAGCGCCGAGGTGCGCGCCGCGGTGCTCGAGCTGCGCGGGGGCAAGGGCATGCTGCTCGACGACCCGACGGCCCCCGACCACGACCGCTGGAGCGCGGGCTCGTTCTTCACCAACCCCGTCGTCGCCGCGGACCAGGCCGACCTGCTGCCGGCCGACGCGCCGCGCTTCCCGGTCCGCTCCGCGCTGCCGTCCCGCACGACCGGCCCGAGCCTGGGCGAGGTCGACCCGACGCTCGTCAAGACGTCGGCGGCCTGGCTCATCGAGCACGCCGGCTTCACGAAGGGCTTCGGGGTGCACGGCCCGGCGAGCGCCGCGACGCTCTCGACCAAGCACACGCTCGCGCTCACCAACCGTGGCGGGGCGAGCGCGGCGGAGATCGTCGAGCTCGCGCGGGCCGTGCGCGACGGCGTGCTCGACACGTTCGGGATCGAGCTCGTCCCCGAGCCCGTGCTGGTGGGCGTCGCGCTCTGAGGTCTCGCCGGAGCCGCACCCTCAGTAGACGAGCACGGTCGTGCCCTGCGGCGCGCCCCACGAGTCCCAGATCCAGTTCATCGCGCCGTTCGTGACGCGCACGCACCCGTGCGACGCGGGGCTCGGCGGCACCGAGCCGGAGCCGTGCACCGCGATGCCGCCCGTGAAGAACTTGGGCCGCCACATGCTGCCGAGCTCGAGCGACGACTCGTAGTTCGCGTCGACCTGGCGCCCCACCTGGAACGTGCCGCGGGGCGTCCGGGCCGTGTACGTCCTGCCCTTGGCCTCGTACCGCTCACCGTTGCCCGAGGACGCGTTGAAGACCTTGGTGACGTGCCCGTCGTCGACCGCGAGGACGAGCTGGCGGTCGATGTCGATCTCGATGACGTGGCCCGACGTGCTCTGCGCCGACGGTCGGACGCCCTGGTCGAGCGCCGCCTGGGTCGCGGGTCCCACGCGGCCGTCCCGGCTGATGCCCGCGGCCTTCTGCAGCGCCCACACGGCCTGCTGCGTGCCGGGTCCGAAGTCGCCGTCCGGGGTGGCGCCCCAGTAGCCCAGGTCGAGGAGCCGCTGCTGGAGCGCCGTGACGCGCTCACCCGTGCTCCCGCGGACGAGCTCGACGGTCGCCGGGTCCGGCGCGGGCTCGACCGGAGGCGGCTCGACGGGCGGTGGTTCGACGGGCGGCGGCTCGACCGCGGGAGGGGCAGGCTCGACCGTCGGGGTCGGGACCTCGGGGGACGGCGAGGGCGGCACGTTCGGCGTCGTGGTGGGCCGCGGCGTCGCGCGGGGTGAGGACTCCGGGGAAGCCGACTCTGCCGCTCCGGGCCCGCCGTCGACCCGCGGTCCGAGCGCGTCGCACCCGCTGACGAGCAGCATCGCGAGCAGCGCGGCCGTCGCGGCCGCCCAGGTCTTCCGGGTCGATCGATCCCTCATGCACGTTCCCCCTCGACGTGGGGTCCTCCGCGAACCCGCTGTGACCACGGTCCCACGGCCTCGTGGGGCGTGGCGTGCCCAGGGGGCAGGGGTTGCGGAATCGTTGTGAACCCGGTCCGGGGTGCGGCGTGGCGGACCCGGGCCCGCTGCCGGACCGCCCGGCACGCGGGCGTCGCCGGGACCCGCACGACTCAGTCGCCGTGCCGGTGCAGGAGCTCCCCTCGCACGAGGTCGAGGATCGCGTCGTCGTCCAGGCCTGCCTCGCGCACGGACGCCACGAAGGTGCGTGCGGCCTGCCGGGCGACGACGTCGGCGGGTGCCACGCCGTCGGACACGACCGTTCCCGCGCGCCGGCTCGTCGTGGTGACGCCCGCCGCCTCGAGCTCGCGATAGGCGCGCGCGACGGTGCCCGCCGCGAGCCCGAGGTCGGCGGCGAGCGCACGGATCGTCGGAAGGCGGTCGCCGACGAGGAGGCGCTCGGAGGCGACGTGCGCGACTATCTGCGACCGGATCTGCTCGTACGGCGGAACTCCCGAGGCGGGGTCGATCTCGAGGTGCAGCCCGCCGCCCATGGGCAGGTGCTCGGTTGCGGACACGTTCAGGCCCCCTGGAGATCGTGGTCCGGGGCGATCCACGACCACCCGGCCACGGGCCCTTCGACGGCGGCAGTTCTTTGTAGCATCATCTCGATACAATGACAGGGTGCTCCTGCCGATGTCAACGACTGCGTGAGAGGACTCTCACGCAGTCCTCATGTGTGCATCACGGCCGGACGGTGTCCTTGCTCCCATGGACACCGCCGCGCAGCTCCTCACCGGTCCCCGGGCGGGTGACCTCCTGGAGGCGGCGCTCGCGATCGACCACGTGACCCTCGGGTCGTGGCGAGTGCACCAGGTGCACGCCCGCCCCGGCGCCGAGGTGAGCGTGGGGTACGAGGTCACGGTCCGTGGCGACACCGACGGCGCCCGCACCCCGCCCGGGCGCCCGGAGTACCTCGTGGCCACCACCGCGGACCTCCCCCCGGACGTCGTCGAGCGGCGCGGGATCCTGCGCCTCGTGGACGGTGAGCAGACCGTCCACGTGTGGCGCCACCCCGTGGACCCGCTGCTCCCCGGGCTGGCGACGGCCTGCGACCCCGCGGTGCTCACCGACCGGTGGCGCTCGCTCGACCCGCATGCGCCGCTCGTCCTGGGGCTCGACCTCGTGACCTACCGTCCGCTGCGACGCGCGGTGCTCCGCGCACGCACCACCGACGGTGACGTCTACCTCAAGGTGGTCCGCCCGGACCGGGTGACGGACCTCCGCATCCGCCACGACCTCTTCCTCGTCGCGGAGGCAGCCCCCATGGGCTACGCGCTGTCGGCCCCGCCCGCGGCCCCGCGCGTGCTCGCCTCGCTCGGCGAGGGGATCCTCGTGCTCGCCGCGCGTCCCGAGGAGACGCTGGCCTCGGCGATCGCGTCCACCCCGCGTCACGAGCAGCCGCTGACGATCGACCCGCACGAGCTCCTCCGCGCCCTCGTCGCTCTCCCGCAGGACGCGGTCCTGCTCGATCGCCGGGTCGCGTGGGCCGAACGCTCCGAGCACTACGCGCGCGCCGCCGTCGGGCGACTTCCTGGCCATGCCGGTCGCATCGAGGCCCTCGGACGCTCGCTGCGCCGGATCGTTGCCGACCGCGACCCCGGACCCGTGGTCGCGACGCACGGCGACTTCTACGAGGCCAACGTCCTGCTCGTCGGCGGAGCCGGATGCCGTCGTGTCGCCGCGGTCCTGGACGTCGACACCCTGGGTCCCGGCCACCGCATCGACGACCTGGCGTGCATGACGGGCCACCTCGCGGTCCTGGAGACCCTCGCACCCCAGGTCTACCCGGGCGTCCAGGGCCTGGTCGACCGCTGCCTCGCGGTGTTCGGCGAGGCCACCGACCCGATCGGGCTGCGTGCGCGCAGCGCCGGCGTCGTCCTGTCGCTCCTGCCGGGCGCTCCCCGCGAGGCGCTCGCGGAGGCCTGGCTCGGCGTGGCCGAAGAGCTCCTCGCGGGAGCAGAGACGCGTCTGAGAGTCCTCTCACGTCCGGCTCCTGCTCCTCTCACGTCGGGCAGCGACTCTCGTGACGACGGGGCGGCAGCTCGGCCGCTCATCGTCTGAGGAGGTTGGAAGACATGGACGCACGCAGGATCTGGATCGCCACCGGAACGCTCGGAGTGCTCGGCATCGGGCTCGGCGCGACGACGGCCGCCGCGGAGGCGCGCGCCGACGCCGACGCCCCGGCGGTCGTCGAGTCCGGCGACGACGCGACGACGGCGCCAGGCGCAAGCCCGAGCCCGAGCCCTTCGGACCTGGACCCGTCGAGCTCCACGACGACGGTGTCCACCAGCACCGCGGTCTCCGCACAGACCGCGAACACGGCACCCAGCCCGGTGAGCTCGCAGAGCCCGGTCTCGGCACAGACGTCCCCGTCGGCGCCGACCCCCTAGGGGGAGGCGCCCTGGCGGGGCGACTCGGCGGTCGGCGCGTCACCGACCGTACGTGAGAGGGCGGAGGCACACGGGCCTCCGCCCTCTCGTCGTCCCGTGCTCCGGCCAGGCCGACCACGCGACCCCGCAGGGCTCAGGCCGCGGGGTCCGCCAGCCGGTAGCCCATGCCACGCACCGTGACCACGCGCTCGGCACCGAGCTTGTTGCGCAGGTACCGCACGTACACGTCCACGACGTTGGAACCGGGGTCGAAGTCGTAGCCCCACACGCGCGACAGCAGCTGCTCACGGCTCAGGACCTGACCGGGGTTCCGCAGGAACGTCTCGGCCAGCGCGAACTCGCGGGCGGACAGGTCGACCTCGCGATCCTCGGTGCGGGCCCGGCGGGTACGCAGGTCGAGGCTGAGCGAACCGTGCGAGAGCACCGTGACCTCCCCGGCGGGTTCCGTCCGCAGACGCAGTCGGATGCGGGCCAGGAGCTCCTCGAAGCGGAACGGCTTGACCATGTAGTCGTCGGCGCCCCCCTCGAGCCCGGCGACGGTGTCCGTCACGGACGAGCGGGCCGTGAGGATGATGACCGGGATGGTGCTGCGGGATGCGCGCAGGCGGCGCAGGACGGTGAAGCCGTCCTGGTCGGGCAGGCCCAGGTCGAGGATCATCAGGTCGTACTCCCCGGTCCGGGCCAGGTCGTACCCCTCCCGACCGGTGGTCACGGCCGCGCTCGCGTAGCCGGCGGCACGCAGCCCCTTGGTCACGAACGACGAGATCCGGGTCTCGTCCTCGACGACGAGGATCTGGCTCACAGCGATGTCCTTTCACCCTGACGTGCCCGAGAGATGACCGGGATCTCCATGGTGAGGGGGGTCTCGGTCGTGGTGGCGAGCGGCGGCCTCGGGACGGCGTGGGCTCCCCCCGTGCTGCCGTGGTCGGCCGGTTCGGGGACCGGAGGTGCGTGCCCGGGGTCGAGCGGGAGGTCGAGCGTGAAGGTCGAACCGAAACCCCGGGTCGAGGAGACCTCGACCCGCCCCTCGTGCCCTCCGGCGATCGCGCTGACGATCGCGAGGCCGAGCCCCGCGCCGTCGCGGAACGCCGGCTCGCGCTCGGCCTGCGCGAAGCGGACGAAGATGCGTTCGAGCTGGTCGGGGGAGACGCCGATGCCCTCGTCGCGCACCCACAGGCGGATCCGACCGTCGCGGACCGACGAGCCCAGGGTGATCCTGGTGCCGGGCGCGGAGAACTTCACGGCGTTGGACGCGAGCTGCAACCAGGCCTGCGTGAGGCGCTGCTCGTCGACGTGGGCCGTGGCCCCGGTGCGCGCGTCGACGGTCCACCGGCGGTCGCCCAGGAGTCGCGCCTTGTCGAGGATGTCGTCCGTGAGCCGACCGAGGTCGGTCTCCTCGAGCCGTACGAACCCGGGGCTGCCCGCCGTGGCGAGGGTCATGAGGTCGTCGACGAGGCGGTGCATCCGGTCGAGCTCGTCGAGAGCGAGGTCGCGCGTGCTCGCAGCGTCCTCCGGGTCGTCGGGGTCCATGAGCTCGAGGTGCCCCCGCACGATCGTCAGGGGCGTGCGCAGCTCGTGCCCGACGTCGTCGAGGAGCTCGTGCTCGGCGTCGAAGGCCGCGGCCAGGCGGTCAAGCATCTCGTTGAAGGCGTGCGTGAGCTCCGAGACGTCGTCGTTGCCCGTGACGGGGATGCGTTCGGACGTGTGGGTGTCGCTGATGCGCCGAGCGGTCTGGCCCAGGAGCCGCACGGGGCGCAGGAGGCGGCCTGCGACGAGCCAGCCCACTCCGGCGATCAGCAGCAGGGCCACGACGGCGATGACCGCGTAGGTGCGGAAGACCTGGTCGAACTCGGCGTGCTCGGCGCTGCGGTCGAATGCCAGGACGAGCGCGGACGGGACGTCGCCGTCGGTCACGGGCACGACGAGGACCCGGTAGCTCGAGCGCGGGGTCGTGATCTCGCGCAGCACCACGTCCTGCCCGGTCGTGAGGGGTTCGAGCGCGTCCATGAGGACCTCGTCGTCCTCGAGCCGCAGAGGCACGGGCGACGCCGCGATCCACTGGGCGCGTCCCGCGCGGAAGCCCACCATGCCCTCGTGCGGGGCGGGGACGGTCTGTCGCATCGCGGTGTTCACGAGGTCGTCCGACGACGTGAAGCGCTCACCGGTCGCGGGGTGCACACCTTCGTGGGCGAGCGCCTCGAACTCCTCGAGGGAGCGCATGAGCGACTGGTCCATGCGGTCGTCCACGTGCGCGCGCTGGGCCGTGTAGGCGACCCCGCCCGCGATGATCAGGCCGAGCGCGGCCAGGGCCAGGACCGCCCCGAGGATCCGGGCGCGGACCGTCTGGAGCCTGGAGGGCGCGCGGCGGGGCGCGGGCTCGGTGCCCTGGGTGTGCTGCGCCATCATCCGTTCCCTGTGTCTGGGGTCCACATGCCGTCGTCGTACTCGTCGGACGGGCGGTACATGCCGTCGTCGTACTGGTCGTCGGGGTGGTACATGCCGTCGTCGTAGGGCTGTTCGGGGGTCTTGCCGACCGTGTCCGTGCCGCTGCGTGGCGGCGCGGGCTGCACGGGGACGAGCGGCGAGCTCGGCGTCACCGGCTCGCCGTCGATGCCGTCGATGCTGCCGTCGTCGTCGCCGCCGCCGTCCGGCTCGTCGTCGGTCTCGTCGGGCGGTGGCGTGGGGGTCGGAGACGGCAGGGTGGTCTCCTGGGGGGTGGGGGCGGGAGTGAGGACGACGAGCCCCCGCAGGTCACGGTCCGGGGGGCTCGCGGAGACGATGGCGACGGCGCCCGCGCCCGCACCGAGTGCGACCAGCACGAGCGTGATCACCCACACCGTCGTCCGTCGCATGGCGCGAGTATCTCGGGTACGCATGAGAGACGGATGAGAGCGTGTGTCACCCGGGGCCGCGCCGTCCGCCCCGTCGTCGGCCCCTCGTGTCACCGCCCCGACCGCCCGCCTCCGGCGACGGGAGCACCCGTCGGCGCGGCAGGGTCCTCGGCGAGCCAGGCGTCGACGCCGGCGAGCAGCCGGGCGCGCGTGGACGCCCCGGCGCGGCTCGCGCGGATCGAGGACCGGGCCAGGTCGGCGAGGTCCTCGTCGGTGAACCCGTGCTCGGTCCGCGCGGACTCGTACTGCGCGACGAGCCGCGAGCCGAAGAGCAAGGGGTCGTCGGCGCCGAGCGCGACCTGCGCCCCCGCGTCGACGAGCGCCCCGAGCGGGACCTGCGCGCCGTCGTCGTACACCCCGAGGGACACGTTCGAGGCGGGGCACACCTCGAGCGCGACCCCGCGCTCGACGACCTGCTCCAGGACCCGCGGGTCCTCGACCGAGCGCACCCCGTGCCCGATCCGGTCGGGGTCGAGGTCCGTGAGCACCTCGGTCACGTGGTCCGGGCCGAGCAGCTCGCCCCCGTGCGGGACGAGCGCGAGTCCCGCACGACGGGCGATCGCGAACGCCGGGCCGAAGGCGGCGGTGTCCCCGCGCCGCTCGTCGTTGCTCAGCCCGAAGCCCAGGACCTCGCCCGGGCCGTCGCCCACGTACTGGGCCGCGAGACGCGCGAGGGTCCGCGCGTCGAGCGGGTGGCGCATGCGCGACGCCGCGACGATCACGCCGACCTCCGTCCCGGTCGCCGCGCTGGCCTCCCGCGCGGCGTCGAGCACGATCTCCACCGCGGGCGAGATGCCTCCCACGAAGGGCGCGTACGACGTCGGGTCGACCTGGATCTCGAGACGGCCCGACCCCTCGGCGGCGTCGTCCTCCGCGGCCTCGAGCACGATCCGGCGCATGTCGGCCTCGGAACGGACGCACGCGCGCGCCGCGTCGTACAGGCGCTGGAACCG
This sequence comes from Oerskovia sp. NPDC056781, assembly GCF_042789955.1. Lineage (NCBI taxonomy): Bacteria > Bacillati > Actinomycetota > Actinomycetes > Micrococcales > Cellulomonadaceae > Oerskovia > Oerskovia sp. NPDC056781. The sequence continues at coordinate 9,816 of NZ_JBHUAD010000041.1, read as the reverse complement.
GAACCAGCCGCGCTCGGTCGCGGGCAGGCGCAACGGGTCGCCGTCGAGCAGGGCCGACGGGAGCCGTACGCCGTACTGCGCGGCGAGGTCGTGCAGCGTCGCCGGTCGCATGGAACCGGTGAAGTGCAGGTGGAGGTGGGCCTTGGGGAGCTTCGCCAGATCACGCACAGAGGCAGTCTCGCACCCCGCCGTCACCGGCCGAGGGCCCGGTCCGGCCGCCGGTCGGCCCTGACCGGGTGAGATCACGCCCCCGGCAGGATGCCCCGTTCGATCGCGACCGTGACGGCGCGCGTGCGGTCGTCGACCCCGAGCTTGGCGAACGCCCGCAGCAGGTGCGTCTTGACCGTGGCCTCGGAGATGAAGAGCTCGCGCCCGATCGCCGGGTTGCTCAGACCGCGCGCGACGAGGCCCAGGACCTGGGCCTCGCGCGCCGTCAGGCGCTCGCCCGCCCCCCGCACGGTCGTGACGAGCCGCGTCGCGACCGTGGGCGCGAGGACCGTCTCGCCGCGGGCCGCGGCACGGATGCCCGCGACGAGCGCGTCGCGCGGCGTGTCCTTGAGCAGGTACCCCGTCGCGCCGGCCTCGACGGCGCGCAGGATGTCGGTGTCGGTCTCGTACGTCGTGAGCACGACGACGCGCGGTCGCCTCGCCCCCTGCGCGGCGGAGGCGAGGATCTCGGTCGTCGCGCCCACGCCGTCGAGCACGGGCATGCGCAGGTCCATGAGCACGACGTCGGGGCCCAGCTCGCGCGCGAGGGTCACGCCCTCGCGGCCGTCGCCCGCCTCGCCGACGACGACGAGGTCCGGCTCGGCCGTGAGCATCCCGACGAGCCCCGAACGCACCACGGGGTGGTCGTCGACCACGAGGACCCGCACCGGGGGAGCCGACGACGGCGCACCGGCCCCGGTCGCCGCCGCGCCCGCCGGGGCGAAGGCGGGGGAGGGGGTGGGGTGGTCGGCGGGCGAGGTCACGGGTGGCTCCGGGGGAGAGGGGCGGACGGGGGCGGGTCGGCGGGGTGGTCGGCGGGCACGGGCAGCTCGACCCGGACGCTCGTCCCACCACCCGGGGGCGAGAGGACGCGCACCGTGCCGTCGCCCGCGGCGACGCGTTCACGCATGCCGCGCAGACCGAACCCTTCCACGACGCCCGGTCCCAGCCCCCGACCGTCGTCCGTGACCTCGAGGACGACCGTGGCGCCGTCGGGCGCGGTGGCGTCCGGGAGGGCGGGCCCCGCCCCCTCGCCCAGGGAGACGACGACGGAGCTCGCCTGCGCGTGCCGGCGCACGTTCGCCAGGGCCTCCTGCGCCGACCGCAGCAGGACCACGTCCTCGGCGCTGCCCAGCCCGGGGACGGCCGACAGCCGCAGCGTCACCGCGACCCCCGACTCGTCCTCGAAGCGGGCGGCCAGGCGCTCGATCGCCTCGACGAGCGTCGCGCCCTGCAACGGCACGGGGGAGAACGCCGTGACGAGGGAGCGGGCCTCGGCCAGGTTGTCGCGCGCCGTGGTCTCGACGAGGGCGAGCCGGTCCTGGGCCGCGCCCACGTCGTCGCGGTCGAGGTCGGCGCTCGCGGCCTGGGCGAGCATGACGACGCTCGTGAACCCCTGCGCGAGGGTGTCGTGGATCTCGCGGGCCATGCGCTCGCGCTCGGCCGCGACCCCGGCCGCGTGGTGGACCGTCCCGAGCTCGGCCTGCGCGGCGTTGAGATCGTCGACGAGCTGGGCGTGACGGGCCGTCTGGAGCATCGTCTGGCCCACCCAGACCCCGAGCATGGTCGAGAAGGCCAGCGCGACCCCCATCTGCGGAGCCGTCTCGACGAGGGCCTCGCGCGAGAACCCGGACGGGGCCGCGAGCGCGAAGGTCGTGCCCACGGCGAGCAGGGTCGACAGCGCGAGGCTCACCCAGCGGCGCTCCGACAGCATCCAGATCTGGGTGAACGCGACGAACAGCAGGAACGTCCCGAGCTGGTTCTGGATCACCGCGAAGTCGGTCGCGACGATCAGGATCAGCAGGTAGACGACGGCCAGGCGCTGGTCCCGGTCCCGTGCGGCCCGCCGTCCCAGGAACGTGTACGCGAGCAGGATCACCCCGATCGCCCCCAGAGCAAGGGCGAGCCGGTCCGGCTCGACCCCGGCCGAGAGCAGGGCCAGTGCGCTCAGGACCACGACCACGTAGAAGCCGACGTCCCACCACACGACGATCCGGTCCCACGAGCCCTCGACCCTGTCGAGGGCCGAGCCGGGGGCGGTGGCCGAGCCGGGGGCGAGGGGGACGGGCGCGTCCGTGGCGGCCGAGCCGGAGGGCCCCGCCGCCACGGACCCCGTCGCCGGGCGGTCCACCGGGCTCTCAGCCGTCGTCACGCCGCCTCCACCTGAACGTCCGGACCCCCACCACGAGGCCCACGACGAGCCACGCCACCAGTACAGCAGCCGTCGCGCCGTGCTGCCACGACCCGCCCGTCTCGAGGGCCACTGCCTCGGGCGGCAGGAACACCGAGCGCATGCCCTGCGCGAGCCACTTGAGCGGGAAGACCGACGCGACCTGCTGCATCCACGACGGGAGGGCGAAGAACGCGAAGAACACGCCCGAGATGAACTGCAGGACCAGGACCACGGGGGTCACGACGGCGCTTGCGGACTTCCCGGACCGCGGGATCGAGGAGAACGCGACGCCGAGCACCGAGCCGGTCGCGGTGCCGAGCACGAACACCCACGCGAAGGTCCACCAGGCTGAGGCCGTGGTCGGCATCGGGACGTCGAACGCGGTCGCGGCGAGCAGCAGCAGCGCGGCGGTCTGCACGGTCACGGCGATCAGGACCTGCCCGATCTTCCCCAGGAAGTACGAGGTCGCCGGCAGGGGGGTCGCGCGCAGGCGCTTGAGAGTGCCGTCGTCACGCTCGACCGAGATCGAGATCGCGAGGTTCTGGAAGCTCGTGAGCATGACGCCCGTGGCGACCATGCCCGGCAGGAAGTACTGCGTGAACGGGACCGAGCCGGCCCCGTTGCCCTGGTCCTGCTGCCCGAAGACCGTCGCGAAGATCGCCATCATGATGAGCGGGTAGGCCAGGATGAAGATGACCGCGTCACGCTCCCGCAGGAACGCGACCATCTCGATCCAGGTCCGCCGCAGACCGGTGCGGAGGACGCCGGGCAGCGCCCTCCCGGCGGGCAGCGCACGGGTGGGGGCGGTCTGGGTGCTCATCGGGAGGCCTCCTCGGTGACCGGAGCGGACGGGACGGCAGGGGTCGGGGCGTCGTGCGGGGGACCGGGCGGCGCTGCGGCGGACGGGGCCGATCCGGAGGGCACCGAGGGCACGGCCCCGATGAGTTCGAGGTACACGTCCTCGAGGCTCGGCTGGATCACCCGCAGACCGGGCACCTCGCCGTCGGGCCCGGCCAGGCGCGCCGCGAGCGAGGTGACGAGCGCTGTCGGGTGGTCGGTGCGCTCGACGTGCGTGACGCCGTCGGACACCCACCGCACGACGGGGCGCAGCGCGTCGGGCCCGCCCAGGTCGGCCGGCGCCCCGAGGGCGACGACCCTCCCGTCGCGCACGACGGCGGCGCGGTCGGCCAGGTGCGCGGCCTCGTCGAGGTAGTGGGTCGTCAGGAGGATCGTGGTGCCCCCCTCGCGCAGGGCCAGGACGAGGTCCCAGAAGCTGCGGCGGGCCTGCGGGTCGAACCCGGTCGTGGGCTCGTCGAGGAACAGCAGCTCGGGGTCGCCCACGATCCCGAGCGCGACGTCGAGGCGGCGCCGCTGACCGCCCGAGAGCTGGCGGGCACGCGTGGACGCCTTCTCCAGCAGCCCGACGGCGGCGATCACCTCCTCGGGATCGCGCGGGGCAGGGTAGAACGTCGCGAAGTGGTGCACGAGCTCGCGCACCGTGAGCTCGGCCTGGTCGCGCGAGTCCTGCAGCACGACGCCGATGCGGCTGCGCCACGCCCGGCCCGCGAGCGCGGGGTCCTCGCCCAGGACCTGGACCTGGCCGCCGTCGCGCTTGCGGAAGCCCTCGAGGATCTCGACCGTCGTGGTCTTGCCCGCGCCGTTGGGGCCGAGGACCGCGAAGATCTCGCCGCGCTCGACCGTGAGGTCCAGACCGTCGACGGCCTGCTTCACGACGCCGCCGCGCTGCGCGTACCGCTTGGTGAGCGCCCGGACCTCGATGGCCGGGGCGCCCGTTCCTGCTCGGGGAGGTGTCCTGTCTCTGCTCATGGCTCCAGCCTGGTCGGCGCGGTCCCTGCGGCGCGACGACCGGTCGGGGGGACGTGGGGTCCACCGACCGGTGGACCCCGACGGTGACGCTCCCGCCCGCCGAGGGTGCCGCCCGGCCCGTCGAGGGTGCCGGACCCGCCTGCCGAGGGTGCCGCCCGGCCCGTCGAGGGTGACGGCGGGCCCGAACCGTGGACGCCGGGGTGACAGGACAGAGCGGTCCTCTACGCTGGGGGTGAAGGAACGGCGACGAGGGTTGTCGGACGCGGCGCCGGGAGGCGCACGCCGAGGCCGGTTCGACCACGGCGCTCGGTTCGCGTACAGTATTCCTTCGGTGGCAGGTGTCCACCCGATGTTCTCTGCCTTCACGGCAGGTGCACGGGCGGTGCCGATCACGAAGGGCAGTGGCGCAATTGGTAGCGCAGCGGTCTCCAAAACCGCAGGTTGCAGGTTCGAGCCCTGTCTGCCCTGCAAGGCGTCGTCCCTCCCGGGACGTGCGCGTAGTCCGGTAACGGGTTACACCACGAGAGGTCAGCATCGGTTTCGGTTTCAACGTCACGTAGTGGGGATGAACAGTGAGCGAATCGCCATCAGAGGCGCTGGGTGCTGAAGGCGTGCGCGCCGGCGGTGACAAGAAGAAGGGCGACGCGAAGAAGGGCAACATCTTCTCGCGCATCGCGCTCTTCGTCCGCCAGGTGATCGCCGAGCTCAAGAAGGTCGTCACCCCCACTCGTTCCGAGCTGATCACCTACACCACCGTCGTCCTCGTCTTCGTGGCTGTGGTCATGGCGTTCGTGACGGTGCTCGACTTCGGGATCGGCCAGGCCGTCCTGTGGGTCTTCGGGGACTGATCCCTGGAGGGCGCCTCGTGCCGCGAGTCTCTCGCGGCACCGGAGCAGTTCGCGCCCGGAGCGTACGGACCGGTACCGGTCCCGTCAGTTGCATGTTCGCGTAGTCAGCAGAAAGCAGGTTCGTTCGTGTCCCAGGAGTCGCTGGACCAGGCGGAGAACGTCGATCCCACCGAGCCCGTCGCCGAAGGCGCCGAGGCCGAGCTCGACGCGCCCGAGGCTGCCATCGACGAGGTCGAGGCGGACGCAGAGGCGCAGGACACCCCGGACGCCGAGGTGGAGGACGAGGAGTCGGCCGAGGCTGACGACGAGTCCCGCGTCGACGAGGACGGCGACGTCCTCGACGACCTCGACCCCATCGAGGAGTTCAAGAAGGACCTGCGCACCAAGCCTGGTGACTGGTTCGTCATCCACTCCTACGCGGGCTACGAGAACCGTGTGAAGGCCAACCTGGAGAACCGCATCCAGAGCCTGAACATGGAGGACTTCATCTTCCAGATCGAGGTCCCCATGGAAGAGGTCGCGGAGATCAAGAACGCGCAGAAGAAGATCGTCCGTCGCGTCCGCATCCCCGGCTACGTCCTGGTGCGCATGGACCTGACCGACGAGTCATGGGGCGCGGTGCGCCACACGCCCGGCGTCACCGGCTTCGTGGGTCACACCCACCAGCCCGTGCCGCTGACGCACGACGAGGTCTTCTCCATGCTGGCCCCGACGATCGAGCCCAAGGCCGAGGCCGGCAAGCCTGCCGCGACCGCCAAGGCGCCTTTCGAGGTCGACTTCCAGGTCGGCGAGTCGGTCACCGTCACGGACGGTCCGTTCGACACGCTCCCCGCGACGATCTCCGAGATCAACGCCGAGGGCCAGAAGCTCAAGGTCCTCGTCTCCATCTTCGGCCGGGAGACCCCGGTCGAGCTGTCGTTCAACCAGGTCGCCAAGATCTGATCCTGCTCGACAGCACCTGCAACCGGGTCATCGCCCACGGCGTCGGCCCAGACACAGAAAGCACGGAACACTCATGCCTCCCAAGAAGAAGGTCTCTGGGCTGATCAAGCTCCAGATCCAGGCCGGTGCTGCAACTCCCGCCCCGCCGATCGGCCCCGCGCTCGGTCAGCACGGCGTCAACATCATGGAGTTCTGCAAGGCCTACAACGCGGCGACCGAGTCGCAGCGCGGCAACGTCATCCCCGTGGAGATCACGGTCTACGAGGACCGTTCCTTCACCTTCATCACGAAGACGCCGCCGGCCGCCGAGCTGATCAAGAAGGCCGCGGGCGTCGACAAGGGCTCGCCCACGCCGCACACGGTCAAGGTCGCGAAGCTCACCTCTGCGCAGGTGCGCGAGATCGCTCAGACCAAGCTCGAGGACCTCAACGCGAACGACCTCGACGCTGCTGCGCTCATCATCGCGGGCACCGCCCGTTCGATGGGCATCACGGTCGAGGGCTGAGCACCACCCCCTCCGGACCGGTCCTGACCGGTCCTTCGGTCGGCCTCCTGGTCGGCCAGTCATGAATCATCAGGTCCCGGCGGGTTCGCCCGCCGGGACAGTGGCAGGGTCCGCGCGGACCCGTAGACCACGACTGCTCGAGAAGGAGAAGCAGATGGCAACGCGCAGCAAGGCGTACCGCGCCGCAGCGGAGAAGATCGACCGCGACGAGCTCTACACCCCGCTCCAGGCAGTTCGCCTGGCGAAGGAGACCTCGCCCACCAAGTACGACGCGACCGTCGAGGTCGCCTTCCGTCTCGGTGTCGACCCCCGCAAGGCGGACCAGATGGTCCGTGGCACGGTCAACCTCCCCCACGGCACGGGCAAGACCGCTCGCGTCCTGGTCTTCGCGAACGGCGAGAAGGCGGAGCAGGCTCGTGCAGCCGGCGCCGACATCGTCGGTGGCGACGAGCTCATCGAGAAGGTGGCCGCGGGCTTCACGGACTTCGACTCCGCTGTCGCGACCCCGGACCTCATGGGCAAGGTCGGTCGTCTCGGTAAGGTCCTCGGCCCCCGTGGTCTGATGCCGAACCCGAAGACCGGCACCGTCACGATGGACGTCGCGAAGGCTGTCGAGGACATCAAGGGCGGAAAGATCGAGTTCCGCGTCGACAAGCACGCGAACCTCCACTTCATCATCGGCAAGGTCTCGTTCGACGAGAAGGCGCTCGTGGAGAACTACGCCGCAGCGATCGAAGAGGTCCTGCGTCTGAAGCCGTCCTCCTCGAAGGGCCGCTACATCACCAAGGCGACGCTCTCGACCACGATGGGCCCCGGCATTCCGCTGGACCAGTCCAAGGTCTCGAAGCTCCTCGAGGACGACGCGGCCTGATCGCCTCGTTCTTCTGCCCGACGGCGTCTCTCCCCTTCGCGGGGAGGGGCGCCGTCGGTCTTTTGTCGTCCTGGTGCCTGCGCGTGGTCTGCCGGGCGCGGTGACCCGGCACTGAAGGTCGATATGCCGGGTCTGTCCCTCCGGTGACGCGATCTGCAGCGTGTCGGCCGGAGACGTTCACTGTCCCGATCGTCCCGGTTCATCACCGGTCTGCTTGGTGCGGTCAGAGTGATGCCTGTCTGGACAAGTGAGTCTCGCGACGCCGTCCGGACATCACATCCATGACGTGCACCATGACGACTGAAGGGTTGGACATGCGCAAGATCGGACACCTGGCGCTCGCCGGGAGCCTGGCGGCAGGGACGTTCCTCGTGCCGGCGGCCGCGTTCGCGGCCGAGGGAGACGCCCCCGTCCTGCAGGGAACTCGTACGGACAAGACGCTCGTGATCGGCCTGGACGGCGCGCGGCTCGACAAGATCGAGTCCGCCTCGACCCCGAACCTCCACGCGCTCATGCAGCGCGGGACGTACGGGCACAGCCTCCTGTACGCCACGAGCGACGCACCGGAGGTGAGTCAGCGCGGGGCTCAGACCGTGTCGGGCGCGGGATGGTCGACGATCCTCACGGGCGTGTGGACGGACAAGCACAACGTCCGGGACAACTCGTTCGCGGGCAAGAACTACGCGCAGTACCCGAGCTTCCTCGACCGTCTCGAGCAGGTCGACCCGAGCATCGCGACCTTCGCGGCCTCCACCTGGGCGCCGATCACGTCGTCGGCGAGCAACGGGGACATCGTCTCGGCCGGGATCGACCTGCGGCTCGCGACAGGGTCGGACGTCAAGACCGAGCAGGCCGCGGTCACGTACCTCGGGACGCAGAACCCGGACGTGAGCTTCATCCACCTCGACGACATCGACGGCGCGGGCCACAGCCACGGCGCTGACGCCGCGCAGTACACGGCCGAGCTCGAGGTGCAGGACGCTCGCATCGGGCGGATCCTCGCCGCGATCGAGGCTCGCCCCTCCCGCGCGGCGGAGAACTGGAACGTCATCGTGACGGCTGACCACGGGCACCTTCCCACAGGTGGTCACGGCGGCCGGGCCCAGACCGAGCGCGCGACGTTCGTCATCGCGGCGGGTGACGGCATCGCGGCGCGGGGCAGGCAGGAGAACCTCGCGATCACCGACATCGCCCCGACCGTGATGCGTCAGGCAGGCGTGACCGTGGACCCCGCGTGGGGCCTCGACGGCACCTCCATCGGCGACGACGTCACGGACGACTTCGACAGCCTGCGCCCCGCGCTCTCGGGACGCGTCGACGAGACGGGCGTCCCCGCGGGGACGCTCGGCTTCACGACCACGCCGCCGTCCGGCTGGAGCGTGGACAACTCGGCCATGCCGTCAGGTGGTGTGACCGAGTGGCGCGGCTGGTCGTTCACGACGCAGACCTTCTGGTCCGCGGCGGAGCCGGGTCAGGCGCGCGAGAACTTCACGCGCGGACGTGACGTGATCGCGGTCGCGGACTCCGACGAGTGGGACGACAAGAGCCACGGTGCGGGAAGGTTCGACTCGACGCTCGTGACGCCGGCGTACCCGGTGGCGGGCAAGGAGCAGGCCGTGCTGAGCTTCGAGCACTCCTACCGTCACGACCGTGTGCAGGTCGCCGAGGTTCTCGTGAGCTTCGACGGCGGTGCTCCGGTCCAGGTGGCGGCGTTCCCTGCGAGCGACAACGGGAAGCGCACGATCGTGACGGACGTCCCTGCCGGGACGAGGACCGCGCAGTACCGGTTCCACTACAGCGGGACGAACGACTGGTTCTGGGCCCTCGACCAGGTGCGTTTCGCGGCGCAGGGCGGGACCGACCCTGCCGGTTCGGAGGGCGTCGCGCTCCAGGCGGTCGTCGAGGAGCCCGTCGCCGAGGGCAGGCTCACGATGACGGTGGCGAGCGACGGCGCGCCCGTGACGCTCGAAGGCGGCCTCGACGGTGACCACCTGACCTACACCGCGGCCCTGCCCGTGGTGAGCGTCTCCGACACCCGCCGCGAGGCCGCGGGGTGGGCGGTGTCCGGGCAGTCGACCGCGTTCTCCACGGGGACGACGACGTTCGGTGCCGAGCAGCTCGGCTGGACGCCTCGCCTGGTGCTGGGCAAGCCGGGTGTCGTCGTCGGGCAGCGTGTCTCCTCGGTGCTGGGCGGGGGAGCGGGGCTGTCGGTCCCGCAGACCCTCGCCGGCGCCGACGCGATCGGTCGCAAGGGCACGTCCGACGTCACGGCCGACCTCGCTCTCGAGCTCCCGGCCGACACGGCGCCGGGTGCGTACGGTGCGACGCTGACGATGTCGCTCTTCCCCGTCGACTGACCTGCTGTTCTCGGGGTCCCGGCTCACGGGCCACGGGTCGGTGTACAAGCACCGAGCCGTTCGGCTCTCCACTCCCTGGGCGGGGC
>NZ_JBHUAD010000040.1:0-22472 GCF_042789955.1 Oerskovia sp. NPDC056781 | reverse complement strand
TCTCTTGTGTGTGGGGGGGCGCGGGGGTCCGCGTGCCCGGGGGGGGGGGGGGGCGGGGGCCGGGGGGGGTGACCTCCCGAGGGGGTCACCCCGCGCGCCGGATCAGCTCAGGCCCAGGTCCTTGAAGGACTGGACGGCCTTGTCCCACGACGCCTTGGCGTCGTCGGTCTTCTCGACGTCGGTGCGCTTGATGGCGTCCTGGACGGTCTGGTGGATCGCGAAGTAGTTCGCACCCTTGAACGGCGCGCCCTCGATCGCGTTGGCGCGGGCGACGAAGATCGCGCCGACCGGCGCGGCGTTGAAGAACTCGTTCGTGAAGGCCTGGACGGCCTCGGAGTCCTGCGCCTCGATCTGCGAGGGGAACGTGCCGGCCGACTCGAACGCGGCGGTCTGCTGGGCGGGGTCGGTCAGCCAGGCTGCGAGCTCCTTGGCGGCGTCGGCGTTCTTGCCGGAGGCGGGCACCGTGAGGAACGAGCCTCCCCAGTTGCCACCGCCACCGGGGAAGACGTCGGCGACGTCCCAGCCGGTGACGCCGCCCGAGCGCTCCTCGATCGGGCCGGTCATCCACGCGGGGCAGAGCATGGTCGCGAAGCCGTCGTTCTGGAACGCGGCGTCCCAGTCACCAGACCACTGCTCGAGGTGGGCGGACAGGTTGTCCGTCACGGACGCGGTCAGCACGGACTCGTACAGGCCCTGGATGTCGGAGTTGGTCGCGAGGTCCTTGGGCGTGCCGTCCGAGTTCTCGTAGGCGTTGTCGAGCTGGTTGACCATGCCCTGGTAGGTGGCCATGCCGCTGTCGAACCAGGCCTTGCCCGTCGCGGTGTTGTACTGCTTGCCCACGGCGAAGTAGTCGTCCCAGGTGGCGTCGGCGCCGCCGAGGAGCTCGGCGACCGCCGCGCGGTCCGTCGGCAGCCCGGCTGCGGCGAACAGGTCGGAGCGGTAGCAGATGGCCTCGGGGCCGATGTCGGTGCCGTACCCGATGAGCTTGCCGTCGGGGGTGGTGGCCTGCTGCGACTTCCACTCGACCCAGCGGTCCGCGAGCTCGGGGTCCGTGAGGTCGGTGAACAGGTCGGGGTACTGCATGAGCTCGGGGAGCCAGTCGACCTCGATGGCCTCGATGTCGGCCAGCCCGTCGCCGCCGGCGGCGAGCTTGGTCGTCAGGTTGGTGCGGGCGTCCTCCGACTTCGCGGCCTTGGTCTGCTTGACCGTGACGTTCGGGTGGGCGTCGGTGTAGGACTTCAGCATCTCGTCGGTGTAGCCGAAGTCGTTGAACGTCGCGACGGTGAGGGTGATCTTCTCGCCGTCGGACGAGCCGCTGCCCTCGTCCGACGAGCCGGAGCCCGAGGAGCAGGCGGTCAGGGTGAGGGTGAGGGCCGCAACCCCCGCGACGGCGGCTGCTGCTGTGCGGGTGCGGGTCGAACGAGTGCTGCTCAGCACGGTGACTCCCTTGTCGATGATCGGCGTGGCAGCGCTCCCATGCTCCTTCGAGTGGTAGCGCTCCCACGAAGTGCCACGATGGTGGCTCGTCGCTTCTCGGGATGTCAACCTCGGAAGGTGACCGCACGTCGTGGAAACGCTCCCACGGGAGTGTCCATGCAGGTCACAGCGTTGCGCCGTCGCATCCTGTGCTCGAATCGTTATCGGTTACCGACCGCGCGTATGGGATTCGTGGCGCGCTCTGGTGGGCCTCGCGGACCGTCGCGCAGGCGCGAGGCAGGGCTCGTCAGGGGGCCGTGAGCCACTCCACGCCGGCCTGCTCCTCGGACGCGAGCGTCGCCCGGACGGCACCCGCGGCGGCCTCCTCGACGGCCGCCGCGAAGAGCGGGACCGTCGCCTTGAGCTCGCCCTCGTACGACTGGCGCGTGCCGCCGTCGGGCAGGGCCACGAGCGAGACCGTGCCCGTCATCCGGACGGGGGCTCCCGTGATCTCGAGCGAGACCGTGCCCCGACGGGAACCGTCCACCACGGGCTCCCAGACCTCGGCCTGACGGATCTCGAGCGCGCTCCCGACGAACGCGCGCAGGTGACCGGGGATCTGGTCCGTGGGCAGCGTGCGCCGGACGACGACGGAGAAGCCCTCGTCGAGCGACCCTGTCACGTCCGCGAGGTCCACGAGGCTCTGCGGACCGCCTGTGCGCTGCGCGCGCCACCGGACGAACGCCTCGCTCGCGAGCATCCGCGTGACGTCCTCCAGGCCGGCGGGGTAGTGCAGATCGACGCTCAGGTGCACAGGGTCTCCTCGGGACGTGCTGACCGGCGCGCAGGGTGCGCCGGGGAGACCGACTCTACCCAAGGAAGGGCGTCGATCCCGTGAAGGCGCCGGTGCATGCGTACGCTGGAGCCCGTGTCTGCCATGAGTGACTTGATCTCCCGCCATGCCGAGCTGTCGCCTGCCGACAACGAGTGGCTGCACCTCCTCGTCGGGGACTGGCAGGTCATCTCCGACCTGGCGTTCGCGGACCTCGTCCTGTGGCTGCCCACGGGCGACGGGAACTTCGTCGCGGTGTCCCAGTGCCGGCCGAGCACAGGGGCCACCGTGCACTACGACGACATCGTCGGCTCGATGGCCCCCGACGGTCAGCGACCCCAGCTCGAGCGCGCCCTGTCGGAGGCCCGCTCCCAGCGGTCCCGTGAGCCCCGCTGGTTCGGGGCCTACGCCGTGCGTGAGGAAGCCATCCCGGTCGTGCACAACGGGCGCGCGATCGCCGTCGTGGCCCGGCAGACGAACCTCGGCAGCGGACGCACGCCCAGCCGGCTCGAGCTGAACTACGTCGAGGCCGCCGACGACCTCATCGCGATGATCTCCCGCGGTGAGTTCCCCGCGCCCAACGCGGCGACCGGCCCCCGCCGGGGCGCCCCGCGTGTGGGCGACGGGCTGATCCGGCTCAACTCCGAGGGGGAGGTGCTCTACGCGAGCCCCAACGCCCTGAGCTGCTTCCACCGTCTCGGAGTGATCGGTCCGCTCGTGGGGCGCTCGCTCATCGAGGTCACGACCGACCTCATCGAGCACCAGACCCCGGTCGACGAGTCCCTGCCTCTCGTGGTCATGGGGCGTGCGCCGTGGCGCACCGACATCGAGGCCCGTGGGGTGGCGCTGTCGCTGCGCGCCCTGCCGCTCACCGAGTCGGGGCAGCGCATCGGTGCGGTGCTGCTCTGCCGCGACGTCTCCGAGCTGCGTCGCCGCGAGCGCGAGCTCATCACCAAGGACGCGACGATCCGCGAGATCCACCACCGGGTCAAGAACAACCTGCAGACGGTCGCCGCGCTGCTGCGCCTGCAGGCACGGCGCATGGACGTGCCGGAGGCGCGGGCGGCGCTCGAGGAGGCCATGCGCCGCGTCGCGACCATCGCGCTGGTGCACGAGAGCCTGTCCCAGACGCTCGACGAGGAGGTCGAGTTCGACGACATGGGCGGGCGGGCCCTGCGCCTTGCCGCCGACGTCGCCTCGGCCGACACCAAGGTCCGCACGGTGCAGACGGGGAGCTTCGGGCTGGTCCCGGCCGAGGACGCGACCCCGCTCGCGCTCGTCCTGACCGAGCTCGTGACGAACGCGGTCGAGCACGGGCTCGCGGGCCGCAAGGACGGGACGGTCGAGATCGACGCGCGGCGCAGCGGGTCGGCACTGCGGATCGTGGTCGCGGACGACGGCGTCGGCATGCCGCTGCCGGGGGCCGAGCCCACCGTCAAGGCCAAGAAGAGCGGTCTGGGCTCGCAGATCGTCGCGACGCTCGTCACGAACGAGCTGGGTGGGACGATCGAGTGGTCCACCCGTCCAGGGGGTGGGACCCAGGTGGTCCTGGAGCTCGTGCTGCGCGACGGCGCGGGCTCGCGACAGGGTTGACGGTCGGCCTCACGGGGAGGATCGGACGGGTCGACAATTCTCTTCCGTGGGCAACATAAAGGGCCGTCACCAGCAGGTGACGGCCCTTTATGAGAAAAGTATGTGAAGCTCAGCCGGCGCGACGGGCGCGAGCGGTGCGGCGCTTGAGAGCGCGGCGCTCGTCCTCCGACAGGCCGCCCCAGACGCCCGCGTCCTGACCGGACTCGAGTGCCCACTTGAGGCACGTGTCGACCACGTCGCAGCGGCGGCAGACGGCCTTCGCCTCTTCGATCTGCAGGAGGGCGGGGCCGGTGTTCCCGATCGGGAAGAACAGCTCAGGGTCTTCTTCCAGGCAGGCTGCGCGGTGGCGCCAGTCCATGTGAGGTCTCCTTGGCATGGCGAGCAAGGCCACTTTGTGAATGTGTCGGACGCACGTCCACAATGGGCTTCGGGCTCAGGTGGGGGGTAATTGATGCTTGAACTAGGTTCACATCTCGTGAAGCCCAGCACAAGGGGTTACCGGAAAGTTTCTTCGGGGTGAACCGTGAGGTCTTGGTCACACTTCGGTGAAGGTGCAGGTCACGCGTACGCTGGGTTGTCGTGGCACCTGTGAGCACCCCGAATCAATCATCCCCCGAGCCCCCCGAGGAGGGGAAGGGCCCGTCGGCGACGCTGCCCGCAGGGGCGAGACCGCCCGCGCTGTGGGTCGTGGTCGCCGGGATCGTCCTCGAGGTGCTTGCCCTCGCGGCCGCCGCGGTGGTCGTCCTCGCCGAGCTTCTCTCGGGCGGCTCGTTCTCGGCCGGGGTCTCGATCTTCCTCGCCGTGTTCTGTCTCGGGGTCGCCGTCGTCCTCGGGGCCAGCGCTCGTGGCCTGCTCCGCGGCCAGCGGTGGGCGCGGTCACCCGTGGCCACGTGGCAGCTCCTCCAGGTCGTGGTCGCCTTCAGCTGGCTCCAGTACCAGGTCACGCCCGGCGGGATCGGGACCATGGCGCTCGCCCTGGTAGTGCTCGTGGGTCTCATGCTGCGCCCGGTCGTCGTCGCGACGACCCGTGACGCGGTCCGCACCGACGGCTGAACCCGGTCGCAGCCGCCCCTCGGCACGAGGCGCCTCGACCTGCCCGGCCTCCGAAGCGGCCGCGACCGCCCCGGGCGAGGCGACCTGGACGGGCACCAGCTCGTTGCCGCGGATCGCGACCGCCCGCCCGGCCGGTGCGACCTCGGGGTCGACCGACCAGCCCAGGGGCCTCCCGAAGACCTCGCTGCTGCCCCGTTCCTCGGGCGCCAGGACGAGGCCGTTGCGCGCTCCCCTCAGCTCGGCGACGGGCCCCCGGTGAGCCGTCGCGGCAGCCGCGGTCGAGGCCGACGCGAGGACGGTGACGCCGTCCCGCACCAGGCCGATGAGGACGTCCGCCTCGAGGGGGAACGCGTGGACCAGCAGGTCCAGGTCGTCGAGGACCACCACGTCGCCCGCCACGAGCGCGGTCCCCGACAGCACACCGAGAACCTTCCGCACCTCGGCCGATGACCGCCCGGTGACCACGTGCAGGTCGCGCGCACCGCCCCGGACGAGGTCCTCGAACCGTGCGTCGGGCGAGACGACGGCCCGCAGCCTCCCCGTGGCGTGAGCCTGGCGCGCAAGGACCAGCAGGGCGCTGCTGCGTCCGCTGCCAGGAGGACCCACGACGAGGGCGCCGCGCTCGACGTCCAGGTGGACGGGGCCCGCGTGGTCGCCTCCGCGTCCCACGACCAGGCGTCCGGGCGGGAGGACCGGGGAGCGGGGGGCTGCTGTGCCGGCACCGACGGCGTGACCGGCCACCTCGACGACTGCGAGGTCGGCCTCGGCCACGTACCTGGGCAGCGGGAGCAGCCGCACCGGCCCGTCGCGCCCCGTCCCACCGTCGGGATCGCGGGTGACCCCGGCTGCGCCGCCGGGCGCCGCGTCGACGACCACCTGGCACTCGACGGCCTCGCCCGTCCCGAGCCACACCGCCCGTCCGGGGCGACCACCGCGCCCCGCGAGCCGTGACGGGACACCGTGCGCGACGTCGTCGGGCACGGCGGCCGAGGCCAGCACGAGGCGGGGCCCCACGCGCTGGGACAGTCCCGCCAGGCCCGGGGATCCGCCCGCGAGCGCGACGTGCACGCCCGCTGCCGGTCCCTCGGCGAGCAGCCGACCGAGCTGGTCGGCCCCCGCCCCCGACGCGAGGCGGCCGAGGGATGCACGCAGGTCCTCCACGTCGTCGAGCAGCACGAGGGTCGGGCGGCCCCGTGCGTCGCTGAGCAGGAGGTCGACGAGGCGCGCGACCCGTCGTGCGTCGTGCCGCGCCACCACGGTCCCGCACCGTGGGTGCTGCGTGAGCCCGTCCGTGAGCGTCGGAGCGCCGACGGCGTGGACGTCCCAGCCACGGTCGAGGGCGGAGACCGCGAGCGCGCGCAGGGCCGTCGACCGCCCGGAGCGTGGGCGCCCGACGACCGCGAGGTGCCCGTCCTGGGGCAGCCAGGAGACCAGGCCGCGCTGCTGCTGGTCCGGCAGGTCGGCCAGGGCCAGGGGCAGGCTGTCCGGCGCGGCGCCCTCGAGGAGCACGCCCCTCAGGTCCGACGGCGTCACGCGAGCGGGGAGGGCGGGGAGCCACGGCGGCGCATGGGCCGGGATGCGGGCGGCGTCCGCCGCGGCGACCGCGGCCGCGACCAGGTCGGTCACGGGGTCGGACGCGGGACCGACACGGGCGAGGGCCGTGTCCCGGGGCGTCCCCCATCGCCCGGCGGCTCGCACCCCGACGTCGGCAGGTGGAGCCGCCGTCCCCGCGTGCGCGCACTGGAGGGCCAGCGGCGGCCCGTTCCCGCGTCGCAGGACCGCCCGCCCGGGGAGACCGGTCGGGATGAGTGCGGCGTGAGGTGAGTCGATCACGTCCCGCGAGTCGCCCGGGTCGAGCTGCCGGAGCGCCAGCCGCAGGGAGATGTTCGCGCGCATGTCTGCCGTCACGGCCCCGGCGGGGCGCTGCGTGGCCAGGACGAGGTGCACCCCGAGCGACCGGCCCTGCGACGCGAGACGCAGGAGCCCGGGGAGGAAGTCGGGGAGGTCGTCGGCAAGGGCCCGGAACTCGTCGATCACCACGACGAGCCGGGGAAGCGTCCCGTGGGGCAGGTCGTCGACGTCGGACACGCCGGCCTCCGCGAGCGCGTGCTCACGTCGGCGCAGCTCGGCGCGCAGACCGGTCAGCGCTCGTCCGGCGAGCCCCGGTTCGAGGTCCGTGACCTGCCCGACGACGTGCGGCAGTCCTCCGCAGGCGCCGAAGCCCGCCCCGCCCTTGAAGTCGACGAGCGCGAACGCGAGGTCGCGCGGGCTGTGCGTGAGGGCCAGCGCCAGCACGAGGGACTGGAGCAGCTCGGACTTGCCCGCCCCCGTGGTCCCGGCGACCAGGGCGTGCGGTCCGTCGCGGACCAGGTCGACCTGGACGGTCCTGCCCTGCGCGTCGGTGCCGATCGGGACGGCGAGGCCCTGGCGGGGGCGAGCCGCGGGGGGCGACCACCGGCCGGTGACCCAGGCGGGCCACGCGCCGGGCTCGTGGGGGGACGGTACGTGCAGGAGCCCGGCGAGCGAGACGCTCGGGGCGAGGTCGGGGTGGGCAGGATCCGTGGGGTCGACAGGTCCAGCGGGCTCGGAACCGGCGGGCCAACGGCCGAGGCGTGCCGCGGCGGCGACGTGGCGCGCGTACCGCTCGGCCCGGTCGACCCCGACCCCGACCTCCGGGGCGGGCTCGACCGTGCCGTCGGCCAGGTGCCAGGTGTGCCGGGCCGTGTCGAGGAGCGTGCGGCACCAGGCCGGGACCGACCGACGGTCGGCGGCGAGAAGGATCAGCCGCTCGGTTCCCGTCCGTCGTGCCCACCATGTCTCGACGGCCTCGGCCAGGCGATCGGACGTCGCGCCCCGGCTCCCGGTACCGGGCCCCGGGGGGACGTCCACCACGACGACCCGGACCGGCCGCGGGCGGCTCCCGCCCCCGTCCTGGGGAGCGCGCGTCACGAGGTCGCTCCGGCGGGCGCCGGGCAGCCAGCGCAGCCAGGACCAGTCCGACGCCAGGTCGTCCGGGTGCACGGCATCGACCTCGGCCCCCGAGGCGACCTGGGCGAGGAGCAAGGTGCGGGCGGCCGCCAGCCGGGCACCCCGGGGGCCGACGACGGCCACGCAGCCGTCGGGCAGGCGGGCACCCTGGGCGCTCGGGACGACGGCCCGGGGTGCGGGCCCACCCAGGGGCTGCGCGTTCGCGACCGACGTGGCCGGGGGACGGGCCTCGGTCGCGTGATGGGCGGCGAAGGCTGCGGTCATGAGGTCGGCCGGGTGCGGACCCGGGTAGCGGGAGCGGTCGAGCACGGCGCCCGGGACAGGTGCGCGCTCGTGCTGCGACGACGGCGGGTTTGACGGGCGACGTCCTGCCGCCCCGGCCCCCTCCGGGGAGCGCACCGGGTCGGCGCCCGCCCTCCCGGGGGCCGACCCGTGTGGCACGCCGGGATCCCCTCCCGGGCCTCGCGGTCCGCGCGCGGCGGTGCGACGCCGTCGGGCCAGCAGGGGAACCAGGAGCGTGAGCGGGCCCACCAGCGCGAGGAGAGCGAACAAGGGCTGGCGCGTGCCCGCCGCGAGCGCGAGCGACCCGACGGCCGGGGTGATCGCCATCGTGAGCGACGCCGGGTCGAGGAGTCCGCGCGGCACGGGCCGGGCCGGGTGGGCGAGCCCGCTCGCGACGTCCCACTCGTCGAGGTCGGGACGGGGGCGCAGGTCGTACGTCGCGGCGCCCACCCGCAGGACGTGACCCGGGCGCCAGCGTCGGGCGGCCCCGCGCCGTACGCGTCGCTGCCTGCCGTCGGGGGACCGCCGGTGGACCTGGACGGACGGCTCCGTGCCGTCCTGGACGGTGGCGCGCCCCGGCGCGCTGCCCGGGTCGCGCCCGACCCGAAGCCGCACCCGGGCCTCCGCCCCGGCCCCCGCCCCTGCCGCGGGACCCGGCGCACCCGGGGTCCGCAGGCCTGGGCGGCGGGACGCACGCAGCGTCACGACGACCGACGGACCGTTCCCATGAGTCAGGACGAGCGGGGAGCCGGGCTCCAGCGGCAGCAGGCCTCCGCAGTCGGGTCCCGTGAGCACCGCGACGTGCCAGGGGGCACGCAGCGCGGCGACGTCCGGGTCCACGGTGGCGGCGCTCGCGGGCTGGTGCGCGCGAGCAGGTCGGCCCTCCCGGCCGTGCGTCCCGCCGACGGTCGCTCGGAGCGTCGCACCAGGCAGGAGAGGTCGCGTCCCGACCCGGTGGTCGTCACCGAGCAGGACCCCGTCGACCTCGAGCGGGGCGGTCGCGACCTCGGGGCGGCACGCGACGCGCGCGAGGTCCGGGCGGAGGTCTCCGAGACGCGAACCCGGGGCCACGTCCAGGTCGACGCCCGGATGGAGGGTGATGAGCACCCGACGATCCTCGCGGTCGCACAGCGCTCCCCGCACACGCGGACGGCGCGCCTGTGGACGAGGAGATCGTCCACAGGCGCGCCGTCGGGCGTGCTTCCACGAGGCGCGGGGTCAGTCGACCGCGAGCGCCTCCACGGGCGACGTACGGGCTGCCGATCGTCCCGGGATCACCGAGGCGAGCAGCCCGGCGACGAGCGCCACGACCATGACCAGGGCGACGTCGCGCCACGGCACGGCGAGGGTCACGTCGCCCATGACGGCCAGGGCTGCGGAGGCACCGGCCCAGCCGTACAGGATGCCCAGCAGGATGCCGAGCACCGCACCGACCCCCGCGATGAGCATGCCCTCGATCGCGAGCATCCACCGCAGCTGGGACCGGCTCAGGCCGATGGCTCGCAGGGTCGCGGACTCACGACGGCGCTCGATGACCGAGAGCGAGAGCGTGTTCGCGACGCCGATGAGGGCGATGACGACCGCGACCGCGAGGAGACCGACGATGACGCCGAGGATGGTGTCGACGACCTTCTGGTACATCGCACGCTCGACCGCGGCCCCCGTGACGTCGATCGGGAGGTCGGACTCCGCGAGCGCGTCCTGGAGGGCGGGCACCACGGACGCCGCGTCGTTGACGTCGGCCAGCCCGACCCACGCGCTCGTGACGGGTGTCCCGGTCGCGACGCCCTCGAGCGTCTGCGGCGTGACGAGCAGGGCGCGACCACCCATCGGGGTCACGAGCGCCTCGAGGGTCGCGGGGGTGCCTTGGGGGTCCGCGTCGTCGGGGAGCGGGGCTGCGGTCAGCACGAGCTGGTCGCCCGACGAGATGCCCCAGTCCTTGGCGACCCCCGCCGGGACGACGACCGTGCCAGGGGCCAGGCCCTCGACCGCCTCCTTGTCGCGTACGAGCGTGCCCGCCGCCTCGGGGTCGACGCCGCGGGCGAGGAACGTGATGTCGCTCCCGTCGAGGTCGACCGTGACGGACGTCGCGGTCAGGGGGACGACGGACTCGACGCCGTCGACCTTCTCGGCCGTGCCGATCGTGGACTGCGGGAGCGCGACGGGCTGGTTGCCGCCGAACTCGTCGTAGCCGTCGGTCGCGAGCGAGACGTCCACGGGGTAGCGCCCGTCGAGCTCGTCGTTCATGCTCATCCGGGCGCTCACGGCCCCGGTCGACATCATGGCCACGAGCGTCACGCCGATGAGGAGCGCGGTGCTCGTCGCGGCCGTGCGGCGCGGGTTGCGCAGCGTGTTCGCAGCGGCGAGCTTGGCCGTGCTGCCCGATCCCGTCAGGACCTTGCCCACGAGGCTCACGACCTTGGGGAGCCAGAAGATCGCCCCCACGAGGACGCCCACGAACGAGGCCGCGCCTCCTGCGGTCGCGGCGAGCAGGCCTGCCTGCGCGCTGCCCTGCTGTCCCAGCAGGACCCCCAGGACCAGGAGGCCCGCACCGCCGACGACGAGGATGGAGGAGATCGCGAGGCGGACGCGTCCCGCCCCCGACGTGAGGGTCGGCGCGTCGGAGGGGCGCAGGGCGGCGAGCGGGGCGACCCGGGTCGCGGCGCGCGCGGGGGAGAACGACGCGACGAGGGTCACGACGGTCCCGACGAGCAGGGGGACGAGGACCGCGACGGCGGTCACCTGGACGACGGACGGCAGCGGGATGCCGAGGTCCATGGTGCCCGCGACGGTCAGCGCGAGCTGGACGAGCCCGATGCCGAAGAGGATGCCGGCGACCGAGGCGACCAGGCCGAGGATGACGGCTTCGAGCAGGACCGAGCGGGACAGCTGCTTGCGGTCGGCGCCGACGCAGCGCAGGAGCGCGAGCGTCCGGGTGCGCTGGGCCACGAGCACCTGGAAGGTGTTCGCGATGACCAGGGCCGCGACCAGCAGCGCGATCGCCGCGAACGTGAGGATCACGTAGGTGAAGACGTCCTCGCCGCCCGTCATCTGGGCGGCCTGCTCCTTGGCGTACTCGGCGCTCGTCCAGACCTTGGCGTCGCCCCCGAGCGAGCTCGTGATCGACGACCGGGCGGCCTCGAGGTCGGCACCGGGCGCCAGGGCGACCAGCACCGCGTTGTACGCGGCCGTGTCCTCGCCCGGGGCGTAGCTGTCGGCCTCCCAGGTGGTCAGGTCGTCGGTCGACAGGACGCCCGCGCCGCCCACCTGGGCGTAGGCGCCCATCGGGTCGTCGAGGGTCCCGACGAGGGTCAGCTTCTCGTTCGTGTCGACGAAGCTGCCGGCAGGCGACTCGCCGGGCGCGGACTCGCCGGGCCCGTCAGCCGTAGCGTCGGCGGGTGCGGTCTCCTCGGGCGCGACGGCTTCCTCGGACGGTGCACCTTCGTCGGTCGTCGTGCCCGTCCCGGCCGCGGCGTCCTCGGCGCCGGGCGTCCACACCGAGCGCACGACCGTCACGGGGTCGCCGAGCCCGAGCCCGAGCCGCTCGGCGACGTCGGACGGCAGGGCGATCTCGCCCGAGCGGGCGGGCATCGCGCCCTCGACGAGTTCCTGGGCCTCGAAGCGCGGGTCCGAGGCGGCGGGGACGACGACCTGGTAGGTGCGCTTGCCCCCCGAGACGAGCTCGAAGGCGCGCAGGACCTGTGGGTCGGCGGCCTCGACGCCCTCGGTCCCGCGGATGTCCTCGAGCCCTGCCGCGTCGATGCCGGGACCGTTCGAGACGACGAGGTCGGAGTCGGCGAACTGCGCGGCGATCGAGTCGGTCGTGACGCGGTTGATGATGTTCCCCGCGAGCAGGGTCGCGGTGAGGAAGGCGGTCCCGATGAGGATCGCGATGCCGGCGGCGCTGAGCCGTCCGATGCTGCGGCGCATCTGCGCCAGGGTGAGCCGGACCATCAGGCGCGCACCGCCGTCGTGGTGCCGGTGAGACCGTCCGCAGGGTCGCTCTCGAGCGTGCGCAGCGCGTCGAGCCCGGCGAGGACGGACTCGGGGGTCGGGTCGTCGATGTCTCCTGCGATCCGGCCGTCGGCGA
Source organism: Oerskovia sp. NPDC056781 (assembly GCF_042789955.1). NCBI lineage: Bacteria > Bacillati > Actinomycetota > Actinomycetes > Micrococcales > Cellulomonadaceae > Oerskovia > Oerskovia sp. NPDC056781. Next base: position 10,218 of record NZ_JBHUAD010000040.1, on the reverse strand, counting down.
TGAGGATGACGCGGTCGGCGTAGGCGGCGGCCGTGGGGTCGTGCGTGACCATGATGATGGTGCGGCCGAGCTCGCGGACGGAGCGGCGCAGGAAGCTCAGGACCTCGGCGCCCGAGCGCGAGTCGAGGTTGCCCGTGGGCTCGTCGGCGAAGACGACCTCGGGCTTGGCGATGAGCGCGCGGGCGATGGCCACCCGCTGCTGCTGGCCGCCCGAGAGCTCGCTGGGGCGGTGCGTGAGGCGTGCGCCCAGGCCCAGGGTCTGGACGAGCGTCGCGAGCCACTCCTTGGTCTCGGCGTCGACCTTGCGGCCCGCCAGCTCGATCGGGAGCGTGATGTTCTGCTCGGCCGTGAACATGGGCAGCAGGTTGAACGACTGGAAGACGAAGCCGACGCGGTCGCGGCGGAGCCTGGTCAGCTCGTTGTCGCCCAGCGCGGTGATCTCGGTGTCGCCGATGAACCCCTGGCCGCTCGAGGCGGTGTCGAGCCCGGCGAGGAGGTGCATGAGCGTGGACTTGCCCGAGCCCGAGGGGCCCATGATCGCGGTGAACGCACCCTTCTCGAAGTCCACGTCGACGCCGTCGAGCGCGCGCACGGTCGCCTCGCCCTTCCCGTACAGCTTGGTCAGGGACCGGGCGCGCACGGCGGGCGTGCCCGGTGAGGCGGCGGTGCCGGGGATGGGCTGGTACACGGTGGTGTCCACGTCTGCTCCAGGGAGGTCGTCGTCGGTAGGTCCGGTCCCGCGGCGGGGCGCGTGGTGCGTCCGGCGTCGGGGCCGAGAGGGTGCGGGGGAGGGCGGAGGCCCTCGTTCCCACCTGATGACGACACTAGGAGCGGGGACGTGCCCGCCGCGTCCGGCGAGGGGCTGGTCCTGGTCGTGGGAGGAGTCATCCCGTGGTCGTACGTGCCTGGTCGGACGGGTACGCCGCGCGTCGAGCGGGGACGCGTCGGGAGCCCCGCCGGGGGCGTGGTGGTGCGCCAGGTGCCCGACGGCGTCACGCCCCCGGGCGCACCAGTCCCGTCTCGTAGGCGGTCACCACTGCCTGCACGCGGTCGCGTGCCTCGAGCTTGGCGAGGATGCGCCCGACGTGCGTCTTGACCGTGGCCTCGGCGACGAACAGGTCGCCCGCGATCTCGGTGTTCGACCTGCCTCTCGCCATGAGCACGAGCACCTCGCGCTCACGCTCGGTGAGCGAGGAGACCTGCTGCTGGGCGCCGGTGTCGACGAGCTGCTCGGCGGGCAGCGCCACGACGAGGTGCTCCAGGAGCCGGCGGGTCGAGGACGGGGCGATCACGGCGTCGCCCGAGTGCACGGTACGGATCGCCGCGAGCATCTCCTCGGGGGGCGCGTCCTTGAGGAGGAAGCCGCTGGCTCCCGACCGGATGGCCTCGAGGACGTACTCGTCGAGGTCGAACGTCGTGAGCACGATGACACGGGGCACGTGCTGCCCGTCCGCGGCCGCGGCCGTGAGCTGCGCCGTCGCGGCCAGCCCGTCGAGGTGCGGCATGCGCACGTCCATGAGCACGACGTCGACGGGGTGGTCCGCGAGCAGGCGCAGTGCCTGGAGCCCGTCGCCGGCCTCGACCGTGACCTGCAGGTCGGGCTGCGAGTCGATCACCATCCTGAAGCCGGCCCGCACGAGCTGCTGGTCGTCGACGAGCGCGACCCGGATCGGGGCGCGCTCGGGCAGGTCGGGCGTGAAGAAGGTGGAGGTCATGGATCCTGACGATCGTCGGGTGCGGGTGCGGGTGCGGGTGCGGGTGCGCTGCGCGGTCCCATCCTGCCCGACGGCGGGGCCGGTGGCGGGAGGACCGGGCCGGGACCCGCCGTCGGGCCGGGCGGTGTGGAGGGCGGCCCGGGGACCGGCGGGACCGGGGGCGCGGCGCCGTCGAGCCGGGGGATGGGCATGGTGAACCGGACGCGGAAGCCGCCCCCGGGACGTGGACCCGTCGTGACGGAGCCGCCGAAGATCACGGCGCGCTCGCGCATGCCGAGCAGGCCGTAGCCGGGGGCGTGCGAACCGTCCGCGGACGCGCCCCGCCCGTCGTCGTCGACCGCGAGCTGGAGCGTGTCGACGCCCCAGGTCACGACCACCGTGACGGTCGGGTCGGGGCCGGCGTGCTTGAGGATGTTCGTCAGCGCCTCCTGGCACACCCGGTACACCGTCAGGCCCGCGCCCGGGGGCAGGGCGCGCGGCGTGCCCATGCGGACCAGCGAGACCCGCATGCCGCTGTCCCGCACCTGCACCACGAGGGTCTCGAGGTCGGCCGAGTCGGGCTGCGGGTTGAGCTCCACGCGACGGGTCGCGCCCGTGACGGGCAGGGGGCCCGTGGTGGGAGGGCCGGCGGAGGACCCGGACGGTCCGGACGGGCCCGCCGGGAGCCCGTGCGGGAGCGGCCGGGGTCGGTTGTTGAGGCCGGGGGCGTGCGTGAGCTGGGCGGCGGACGTCACGGCGTCGCGGTCGTCGGTGCGCAGGACCCCGAGGAGCCGGCGCATGTCGGCCAGCGCGGCGCGCCCCGTCTCCGAGACCGTCGTCAGCGCGCGCGTGGCCGCGGCCGGGTCGGCTGCCCCGGCGTACCGGCCGCCGTCGGCCTGGGCGATGATGACCGAGAGCGAGTGGGCGACGATGTCGTGCATCTCGCGGGCGATGCGGGAGCGTTCGGCAGCCGTCGCGATCTGCGCCTGCTGGTCGCGCTCGACCTCGAGGCGCTCAGCGCGGTCGACCAGTGCGTTGATGGTCTCGCGCCGCGACCGGCGCACGAGCCCGAACGCCCAGACCGCGAGGAACATCATGGTCGTGAACATCGTGGTGAACACGAGGATCCCGGCCGCCTCGCCCGGGCCGCTCGCCTGCATCGCGAGCGACAGCCCGAGCACGAGGGAGCCGGCGGCCGAGGAGATCATCGCGGTGCGGTGCGCCCAGCGGGGGCCGTAGACCGTGACCGAGAAGAGGGCGATCAGCAGGAGGAAGTCGGCCGGGAGAAAGGGGATCCCGACCAGCAGGTGGAGCAGCGCGACCGCGTAGACGGTGACCGCCGACGCCACGGGACGGACCCGGCGCCACGGCAGCGGGGCGATCATGCCGATCGTGAACAGCGTCGACAGCGTCGAACCGCCCGTGGCGGACGTCCCGAGCGCCCAGGCGGCAGGGACGAAGGCGAGCGCGACGACGAGCGTCGTGGTCAGGTCGACACCGAACCGGTGCCGCTCCCACCACTTGCCCATGTTCTCGTACCAACCCATGCCTGCCAGCCTAGGTGCGGCCCGTCGTCGGAGGAGTCCACCCGTGGGCGGACCAGGGGCGCGCCCCGGCACGACCGGGGCATGATCCGGGCACGAGAGCGCGGCCGACGGTGACGACGCGCCCGGTCGGGCAACGGTCACGACGGGTCGTGGGAGCGGCCTCCCATGACGTCCCGACGGCGTGCGCATGGCGGGCGCTACCGGGTGCAACCGGGCAGACCCGGGCAGAGCAGAACGCCCCGGCCATCGGCGTCCATCAGGTGTGTCATGGGTGTCCCACAACGCCTGCCGGATAACGCCAAAGTTCTGCGAATGCCCTAGCATGATCGAATGACCCACGTACTGCTAGCGGAGGACGACCCGGCGATTGCCGAACCTTTGGCGCGTGCGCTGACGCGTGAGGGTTACAACGTGGTCGTGCAAGGAACTGGTCAAGGAGCGATCGACGCCGCGAACGGTGTCGACATCGTCGTGCTCGACCTGGGCCTCCCGGACATGGACGGCCTGGACGTCGCACGTGAGATCCGCAACAACGGCCTGACCACGCCGGTCCTGGTCCTGACGGCCCGCGCCGACGAGGTCGACCTCGTCGTCGGTCTCGACGCCGGCGCCGACGACTACGTGACCAAGCCCTTCCGCCTGGCCGAGCTCCTCGCCCGCGTGCGGGCGCTCCTGCGGCGCACCCACGGTGACACCACCGACGAGGAGGAGCTGGTCGCGCAGGACGTCCGCATCGACGTCGCCGCCCACCGCGCGTTCCAGGGCGACCGGGAGCTGCACCTGACGACCAAGGAGTTCGAGCTCCTGCGCGTGCTCATCGCGAGCGCGGGCTCCGTCGTCGTGCGTGACACCCTCATGCGGGACGTGTGGGGCTCGGAGCCCGTGGGCTCCACCAAGACGCTGGACATGCACGTGTCCTGGCTGCGTCGCAAGCTCGGCGACGACGCCAACTCGCCGCGCTACGTCTCGACGGTCCGAGGGCTCGGCTTCCGTTTCGAGACCGGCGAGGGCTGATCAGCCGACAGGGCTGAGCGAAGGAGAAGGGCGTGCGTCGACGCGTGCTGCAGGCGACGGTCGCGGCCGTCGCCGTCGCCGTCCTGCTCCTGGGGTTCCCCCTGGCCTTCCTGGGGGCGCAGTTCGTGCTCGCCAACGAGAAGGCCCAGCTCCAGGGGCGGGTGGACACCCTCGCCCGGAACATCGACGCCCGGCTCTCGCAGAACGAGCCGATCCCGCAGTCGGTCCTGGACAACGCGTCCGAGGGACGCCCGGGAGAGCTGCCCGCGTACGTCTTCGTGAACCTGCCCGACGGCGAGCAGATGACCGCCGGCGAGGTCATCTCGGGACGGGTCAACGAGGCCGCCGACCGGACCGACCAGAACGCGACCGTGGCACTGACCACGTCGTTCGCGGAGAGCTACTGGAAGGCGGCGCAGATCGTCCTGCTGGTCGTGGCGGCCTCCGTGGTCGCCTTCGCCGCAGGTATCGCCATGGCCGTGTGGCAGGCCAACCGGCTGTCGGCGCCGCTCGTGTACCTCGCGGCCTCGGCCGAGCAGCTCGGCTCCGGCCAGGTCCGGCCCCGCCTCGAGCTCTCCGGGGTCGAGGAGATCGACCTCGTGGCCGCCGAGCTCGCACGCAGCTCGGACCGCCTCGCCGGGCGCCTGGCCGCCGAGCGTCAGTTCGCGTCCGACGCCTCGCACCAGCTCCGGACCCCGTTGACCGCGCTGAGCATGCGCCTCGAGGAGATCTCGATGGCCTCGGACGACCCGGCGATCCAGGAGGAGGCGCGCATCTCGCTCGAGCAGGTCGAGCGCCTCGTCACCGTCGTCGACGACCTGCTGACCCAGTCCCGTCGCGCGCAGGGCGGCACGACCGAGGCCGTGCGCCTCATCGAGGTCGTGCGTCAGCAGGAGGAGGAGTGGGTCCCCACGTTCGCCAAGGCAGGACGCCGGCTCGTGGTCGACGTGCCGGAGGGCTATCAGGTCCTGGCGACGCCCGGTGCGCTCGCCCAGGTGCTCGCCACGCTCATCGAGAACTCGCTCAAGCACGGGGCGGGCACCACGACCGTGCGCGCTCGTCCCAGCGGGACCAGCGGCGCCGTCGCGATCGAGGTCGGGGACGAGGGGGACGGGGTCTCGGACGAGATGGCCTCGCGCGTCTTCGAACGTGGTGCGACCTCGGGCGCCGGGACGGGGCTCGGCCTCGCTCTCGCCCGCGACCTGGCGGCGGCCGACGGTGGGCGGCTCGAGCTGGCCCAGCGTCGCCCACCGATCTTCGCGCTCTTCCTCGCGGGCGTTCCCCGCACCCTCGACCCGCGGCTCGTGCTCCCGACCGGGACCACGATCTCGGCGTCCGGCGTGCGCAGACGGCGCAGGAGGCGCGGACAGGGCGACGAGGGCTAGTCCTTGTCGGCCGGGTTGCCGGCGAGATCGTCGGAGAGGCTCGTGCGGGCCCCGGTGTCGACCGGACCGTTCTCGTCGGCCGGGCGCGCCAGCTGCACGCCACCCGCCGGTGACGAGCCCGTGAACACGACGCGTCGATAGGCGACGTAGCGGAACACGTTCGCCAGCGCGAGGCCGACTCCGTTCGCCGCGACGTTCTCCGCGAGCGGTGACGTCAGACCCAGGACGCTCGTCGTGAACGCGAGCACGCCGAGCGAGATGGCCATGCCCGCGGCGTTGACCAGCAGGAAGGTCAGCAGCTCGCGGCCGTGTCGGCTCGTGCGGCGGTCGGAGAAGGTCCAGTAGCGGCTGCCCAGCCACGACACGACCGTCGCGACGCTCACGGCGATCGCCTTGGCCTCGAGCGGGCTCGCGCTCAGCGCGTCCCAGGGGCCGAAGCGCAGCAGGTTGAACAGGCCGAGGTCCACGAAGAACGCGACGGTCCCCACGAAGCTGAACCGGCCCAGCTCGGCCAGCCGCGCGACGACGCGCGTCCGGCGCGCGGCGGCGCCGGACGTCGGGCGCGCTGCGGTCCCGGTGGGGACGGGCACCCGGACGGGGGCGAGCGAGAGCTCGTCGACCTGGCTGGACATGGTCGGCAGGGTACGCCGCGGACCTGGGAAAGATTGCCAGGAGCAACCGCCCGGTGGGACGGGTCGGCCGAGGGGCGGTCGAGCGACTACCCTCGGTACACGTGTCAGCACCAGTGATCGCCGTTGTCGGAGGCGGGCAGCTCGCCCGCATGATGGCCCCTGCGGCCGGTGAGCTCGGGGTGCACCTGCGGGTGCTCGTCGAGGCTCCCGGGACGTCGGCGGCCCAGGTGGTGACCGACGCCCCGGTGGGAGCGGCCACCGACGAGGGCGCGATCCGCGACCTCATCGCACCGGCGGACGGCAGGGCCCCGGCCGACGTCCTCACGTTCGAGCACGAGCACGTCCCCAACGACCTGCTCGCCGACCTCATCGAGCACGGCACCCCCGTGCGGCCCGCACCGCACGCCCTGGTCCAGGCGCAGGACAAGATCGTGATGCGACGACGACTCACCGAGCTCGGCGCCCCGTGCCCGCGCTGGGCCCCGCTGCCCGTCGACCCGGAGCAGGGGCACGCGACGCTCGCCGCGTTCCTTGCCGAGGTCGGCGGCCAGGCCGTCGTCAAGACGTCGCGCGGCGGTTACGACGGCAAGGGCGTGCGGGTCGTGTCCTCGGCCGACGAAGCCGCGGACTGGCTCGCCGCCGCGGCCGCAGGTGGCCCGCAGCTCCTCGTCGAGGAGAAGGTCCCGTTCACGCGCGAGCTCGCGGTCCTGGTCGCGCGGCGACCGAGCGGCGAGGTCCGCACCTGGCCCGTGGTCGAGTCGATCCAGCGCGACGGCGTGTGCTCCGAGGTCATCGCCCCGGCCCCCGACCTGACCGTCGACGAGGCCGAGGAGGCGCGCCAGGTGGCCGTCGCGATCGCCGAGGGGCTCGACGTGACCGGCGTGCTCGCGGTCGAGATGTTCGAGGTCGCTGACGGCACTGACGGCGCCGTCGGCTCGGCGGATGGTCGCCCCGCCCGCCGTGTCCTGGTCAACGAGCTCGCGATGCGCCCGCACAACTCCGGCCACTGGACCATCGACGGCTCGGTCACGAGCCAGTTCGAGCAGCACCTGCGCGCCGTCCTCGACCTGCCGCTCGGCGACACCTCGCCCACGGCCTCGTGGACCGTCATGGCCAACGTGCTCGGGTCGAGCCTCCCCGCGCTCACCGACGCCCTGCCCGACGTCCTGGGTGCCTTCCCCGACGCGCGCGTCAACCTGTACGGCAAGGACGTGCGCCCGGGCCGCAAGCTCGCCCACGTGAACGTGAGCGGCCAGGACCTGGGCGAGGTCCGCCGTCGTGCACTGGGCGCCGCCGCGCTGCTGCGCGGCGAACCCCTCCCCGAGACCCGCACCACCGACGAGACGAAGGCCTGAGACATGACGGAGAGCACCCCAGTGACCAGCACCCCCGTGGTCGGGATCGTGATGGGATCCGACTCCGACTGGCCCGTGATGCAGGAGGCCGCGAACGCGCTGCGCGAGTTCGGCGTGGCCATCGAGGTCGACGTCGTCTCGGCCCACCGCATGCCCACCGAGATGATCGACTACGGCCGCGAGGCCGCCGGCCGCGGGATCCGCGTCATCATCGCGGGCGCCGGGGGAGCGGCCCACCTGCCCGGCATGCTCGCGGCCGTCACGCCGCTGCCGGTCATCGGCGTGCCCGTGCCGCTGCGCTACCTCGACGGCATGGACTCGCTCCTGTCGATCGTGCAGATGCCCGCGGGCGTCCCCGTCGCGACCGTCTCGATCGGGGGCGCGCGCAACGCGGGCCTGCTGGCCGCGCGCATCCTCGCCTCGGGCGTGGACGACGACGCCACCCGCCTGCGCGAGCAGATGGTCGCGTTCCAGGAGGGGCTGAGCGAGCAGGCCCACGCCAAGGGGGCCGCGCTGCGCGCCTCGGTCGCGGGCGAGCGCCGGACGGGCTTCGGGGCGTAGCTCTCCTGCACAGCGCGAAGGGCCCACGCCAGGTAGCGGCGTGGGCCCTTCGCGTTGCCGCCAGGGCGACGACCGCTCAGACGACTAGGGCTGGGGAAGGCCGCCCACGATGCCTGCGGGCAGCTTGCCGTCGCGGATGCCGGTCCAGAAGGGCGGGCTCAGGTCGGGGTCGAGCTGCACGGTCGACCCGACGCCGCCGGGACGGTAGTCCGGGTTGGAGATGGGTGGGGTACCTGTGATGCCGTCGGGGCCGTTGGCCGCGCGGAACGCCAGGGCGAGCCTGCCGAGATCGAGCACGCCGGTCTTCTCGTCGACCTCGAGCGCACCGATTCCGGCGCCGAGCAGCGAGACCTGGTCCCCGGGCCTCACCAGCAGGCTCGCGTCCACGGCTTTCTGGCTCACCGCGGCGATGACCTGCCGCTGACGCTCACCTCGGCCGATGTCGCCCTTCGGGTCCGAGTAGCGCATGCGGGCGAAGGCGAGGGCCGTCGTGCCGTCGACCTCGTGGCATCCGGCGGCCCAGTAGAGCGCGCTGTTGGGGTCGTTGACGTCGTAGTCGAGGCACAGCTCGACGCCACCGACGGCGTTGACGACGTTCGTCACCCCGCCCAGACCGATCTCGACGAAGTGGTCCACCGTCAACCCGGTCAGGCCCTCGACCGTCTGGACGAGGAGCGGGGCGCCACCCCACGAGTACGCGGCGTTGAGCTTGGCGGGGCCCTTGCCGGGAACCTCGACGAACGTGTCCCGCGGCAGGCTGATGAGGGCCGCCGGCCCGCTCGTCGGCTTGTGCAGGATCATGATGGTGTCCGTGCGGGCCCCTTCGGTACCGTCCTCGGCGATGCCGTCGCCGCCACGCGCGTCGGAACCAGCGAGGAGGTACGTGGTGCCCGGGGTCCCTGCCGCACCCGAGAGTGCGTCGACGTGCTGGATCTTGCCGTTGGCCCACACGAGCAGCCCGACGGGCCAGGCGACGAGCAGCACCAGCGCGAGGACCCCCACCATCGCGACGACACGTCGCCTGCGTCGGCGCCCGCGGGGGGCACCGACAGCGCCCGGCGGGCGGTTCGACGGCGGACGGGCACCCGTGGACGAACCGGGGCGCGCCGAAGGTCCTGCACCTCGCGCCGTCGTTCCTGCTCCGCCCTGACGTGCCGCAGCAGGGCGCGAGGGCGACGTACCCGAGCGAGGTGCGGCGGTCCCGCTCCTCTGCTGCCCGGGCGTACCGGTCGTAGGACGCGCGGGGGACCCCTGCGGTCGAGCCGGCCTCCCTCGTGCCGGGGGGAACGACGACGGTGCGGAGCTCTCGGCCGCCGTCTGCGACCGGGAGCCCGCGGCGCGGGCACGGCCGTTCTCCGTGGCACCGACGGGCCGGGCCGGAGGGGCCGGCGGCGGAGTTCCCGGGCGGGACGGGGGAGCGGCAGCGGTCCGCGACGACTGGCGCTTGATCCGAGGCTCGGCCGAGAGCGGGACATCGGGGGAGATCGGCTCGACAGGGCGGTTCGAGGGGCGTCCCGAGCCGTCGGAACCGACCGCGATGGCATCGCTCGCGCTGGGAGGGCGTCCCGCACGACCCGTCTGCGGGGTGAAGCTGGGAGGCCTGGTCCGTCCGGAGGGGGACTCGTCGTGAGACATGGGCTCAACCACCCACGTGGGCGACGTCGTCGGGCAGCGGAGGCCGACGGACCCGGAGCGCGTCCGGACGCGAGACGGACATGGTGACGATGATGCCATCGACCGGTCGCGACCTGGGGCAGGCGCGGCCGAGGCGGGAGTCCACGGCGTCAGCGTGCGCCCGAGCGACCACGTGCCGCCGACGCGACGACGCGACGAGGACCGTGCACGCGGAGGTCCTTGCTGTCGTGCCGGACGAGAGACAGCTACGAGAGGTCACGGGTCAAGAGCATAGGACGTACCCCGGGCCGCACCGGGACGCCCGAGAGGTCGCAGCGTGGAGGTCTCGTAGAGACACCCGCCGAGCAGGTCGCCGAGGCGTCTCCGGGACACGGACGGGCCCCGCACCGCTCGTG
>NZ_JBHUAD010000039.1:0-22545 GCF_042789955.1 Oerskovia sp. NPDC056781 | reverse complement strand
CCCCGGCACCGCTGCGGTCGCCGGGCCGTCGGAGCCGTCAGGCCGACCGGGCGTCGGGTGCGGTGCGCTCCAGCAGGTCCACGGCGCTGTCGACGTCCGTCACGACGACGTTGACCAGACCGCACGAGAGCGCGGTGAACAGCGCGTCGCGCTTCTCCGGGCCCCCTGCCATCGCGACCCGGACGTCGATGGCGCGCAGCTCGTCGAGCGTCAGGCCCACGACACGCTCGTCGACCTCGCCGCGGACGGTGTCGCCGTCGGCGTCGAAGAAGCGCGCCGAGACGTCGCCGACGGCCCCGAGGTCGCGCAGCGCCTCGAACTCGCTCTCGGTGATCCATCGCCGGAGGGCCTGCGCGGCGCGCTGGTTGCCACCGACCCCGACGACCAGGACGTCCGCAGCGGCCGCCGCTTCGAGCACCGCCCTCGCGTCGGGGTCCTCCCGGACGGCAGCGGCGGCGTCGGGACCGGCCGCGATGAGCGGGGCAGGCAGGTGGAACGGGGTACCGCCGGTGACGTGCGCGAGCGAGGTGACGAGCTCGTGGGGGTCGGCGCCGTTGGCCCGTCCGGCCCGGCTGCCGGCGAGCGGAAGGATCTCGAGCTCGGGCAGCTCGAGCGGCCGGAGCTGCGCGATGCTCGCGGCGACGGAGCGGCTGAGCCCGACGGCGACGCGGCGGGCGCGCGGCAGCACCGCGCCGAGGGCGTCGGCACCTGAGAGCGCGAGCGAGGCGGCGGCGCGGTCGTCGTCGGCTCCGCCGGACGGGCTGACCCATGCGCTCCGGAGCCCGAAGCGCTCGACGAGGGCTTCCTCCAGGTCGGCGAACGGCCGTTCGTCGCTGTGCACCGTGATCTCGACGATCCCGCGGCGCCGAGCGTCGGCGAGCATGCGTGTGACCTTGATCCTCGACACGTCGAGCATCGACGCGATCTCCGCGTGCGTGAGCCCATGCTCGTAGTAGAGGCGCGCCACGCGTCCAACCTTCTGGTGATCATCCGTTCGCATGCATGAACCTCCGTTCGCGAGGGGCCTTCAGGCTATCTCACCTGCGACGACACCCGTCGCTCCGTACATCTCGGCGGCCCGGCCGAGCCGTCCGGCCTTGACACGACGCACGGTTGGCCCACAATAGGTGAACCACCGTTCGTCTGCATGAACAAATGTACATGACTCAAGGAGGAGTCGCATGTCCAGTGTCGAAGCACCCGCCGGCGGAGCGTTTGCCCGCTTCCTCACCTCACAAGGGATCTCCCGACCGCTCGCCTGGGGGTTCGTCGCCCTCATGCTCTTCATGGTCGGTGACGGGATCGAGCTCAGCTTCCTGTCCAACTACCTGACCGACGACGGGTTCAGCGCGGGGCAGGTCGCAGGCCTGTTCAGCGCCTACGGCATCGTCGTCGCCGTCTCCGCCTGGCTCGCCGGAGCCCTCGCCGAGGCCTGGGGGCCCCGCCGCGTCATGCTGCTCGGGGCAGCCGTCTGGATCGTCTTCGAGGTCGTCTTCCTCGCCTTCGGCGTCATGCCCGGCAACTACCCGGTGATGGTCTTCGCGTACGCCGTCCGCGCGATCGGCTACCCGTTCTTCGCCTATGGCTTCCTCGTCTGGGTCACCATGGAGACCCCCAACGCCGTCATGGGCAAGGCCGTCGGCTGGTACTGGTTCTTCAACGCGATGGGCCTCGGCGTCATCAGCGGGTACTTCGTCGCAGGCGCCATCGAACCCCTGGGGTCGCTCGGGACCCTCTGGTCCGCGCTCGCCTTCGTCGTCGTCGCCACCGTGATGGTCGCACTGCTCGTCCGCTCCCGCGCCGGAGCCCACAAGATCAGCCGCGAGGAGACGGTCAAGGGGCTCGTCCGCAGCATCACGATCATGCGGGACCGCCCGAAGGTCGCGGTGGGCGGTGCCGTCCGCCTCATCAACACCATCTCCTACTACTCGTTCGCCGTGTTCCTCGGCGTCTACATGGTCGGCACCGTCGGCTTCACCCAGGCGCAGTGGTCCTCGATCTGGGGAACCATGCTGCTCGCCAACGTGGCCGCCAACCTCGTCTCGGGATACGCCTCGGACAAGTTCGGCCGCATCAACGTCATCGCCTGGGGCGGCGGTCTCGCGACCGCGATCACGGTGCTCGGCTTCTACTACGTGCCGCAAGGCCTGGGAGCCAACTTCCCGGTCGTCATGGCGCTCGGCATCGTCTACGGGCTGGCGCTCGGCATGTACGTGCCGCTGTCCGCGGTGGTCCCGCTCCTCGCGCCCCAGAACAAGGCTGCCGCCGTCGCGGTCCTCAACCTCGGTGCGGGGCTGTCGAACTTCGCCGGGCCCGCGGTCGCCGCCCTCGTGGTCCCGCTGGGCATCGCCCCCGTCGTGTGGATCCTCGCGGGCTTCTACGTCGTCGGCCTGTTCCTGACGTTCCTGCTGCGCGAACCTGGGGTCGAGGCGGCGGACCACGCCCCCGGGGCCTCCGACGCGGCTGCCACCGGCGACGACGCCCGGACCACCACCCCGCCGTCCGTGCCGACCGAGGTCGACCACACGGTCGTGGGTCGTTGAGACCACGCCGCGGCCACCGAAGGGAAGATGATCTGGCATGACTCGTACGCCTGCCGTCCTCGGCATCGACGCGGGGACCACCTCCGTCAAGTCAGTCGTCCTCTCGCTCGACGGGGAGGTGCTGGGAGCGTCGCGGTCCACCGTCCGCATCCGTCGCCCCCTCCCCGACCGGGCCGAGCAGGACATGGACGAGGTCTGGTCTGCCGTCGCCGCCACGATCTCCGCCGCGTGCGACGAGGCGGGTGACGTCGAGCTGATCGGCGCAGCCGTGACCGGGCAGGGTGACGGCGCGTGGCTCGTCGACGAGGACGGCAGGCCCGTGGGGCCCGCTCTGCTCTGGCTCGACGGACGCGCCGCACCTCGGGTCGCCGCGTGGGGACGCGACGGCCGCGGCGCGCTCGTCCGGGAGGTCACGGGGTCGGCGCTGTTCCCCGGCGCCCTGCCCGTCCTCCTCGAAGAGCTGGAGGAGGACGACCCCGGGCTCGTGCGCTCGGCCGCGACCCACCTCAACTGCAAGGACTGGATCCGCTTCCGGCTCACCGGCCGGCGTGCGACCGACCCGTCGGAGGCCTCGCGCACGTACCTCGACGTCGCGCAGGGCACGTACTCGCACAGGCTGCTGACCGGGCTCGGCCATGAGCGGTTCGAGCGCCTGCTCCCACCGCTGCTCCCCCCGGGAACCGTCGCCGGACACGTCACCGCGGATGCCGCGCGGGAGACCGGGCTGCCGGTCGGCCTGCCCGTCGCCACGGGCATGGTCGACACCCCCGCCGGTGGCGTCGGTCTCGGGGTCGTCGACCCTGGGCAGGTCTACGCGATCCTCGGCACCACGGCGTTCGTGGGCGCCGTCCAGGAGGGCCCGCGCGCTCCGGCCGACCTGCCGGTCATCACCGTCTCGCTCGGCGAGTCGGACCACGTGGTCGAGTGCCTCGCCCCCATGAACGGGACCCCGAACCTCGACTGGGCCAGGCAGGTGACCGGGCTCGACGCGCTCGAGTGGGAAGAAGTCGCACGGATCGTGCGCGCCGAGCCCGCAGGCGCGGGCGGCGTCCTCTACCTGCCCTACGCCGGTGTCAGCGGTGAACGTGCCCCGTTCGTCGACACCGACGCGTCGGCCGCGTGGCTCAACCTCTCGGTCAGCACGACGCCCGGCCAGCTCCTTCGCGCGGTCTACGAGGGGATCGCGCTCTCGTTGCGGGAGTGCATGGACCTCCTCGGCGTCGACGGGGGCGCCACCGTGCGCCTGTGCGGTGGCGGCGCCCAGTCCTCTCTCGTGTGCGAGATCGTGGCCGACGTCACGGGTCGGCCCGTCGAGCGCTCCACCTTCGCCGAGCTGGGTGTGCGAGGCGTGGCCGCTCTCGTTCTCGTCGCGACCGGTCGCGCCACTGACCTGCGCGCCGCGACCGAACGGCTGGGCACCGACACGCACCGGTTCGAGCCGGACCCTCGTCTCCGCGCGCTGCACGACGCGCAGGCCACGGTGTTCACCGCGGTCCGCGATGCGAACCGTCACCACTGGGCCTCGCTGCGCGACCTGCGCAAGGCCTCCCACCAGACCGCCCAGGAGGCGACCCGGCGGGCACGGCCCGCGCACACGGTCGTCGCCCGCCCGCCGTCGGGCACCTCCCGCACGACGACGCACCACGACAAGGAGCTCCCATGACCGCCCCGACCCCCCCTCGCCTGCTCGTGACGGCGCCCTTCGACACCGCCCGTGCCGAGTCGCTCGGCGAGCACTTCGCGCTCGACGTCGTCGAGCCGTCGCTCGACGGCGGCTCGCTCGCCGAGCGCGGCATCGACGACCTGCTCGCGACCGCGACAGCGATCGTCACCGAGCTCGACGTCGTCGACGCGGCGACGCTCGACAGGGCACCCGGGCTGCGGGCCGTCGTCTCGTGCCGAGCCAACCCGGTCAACGTCGACGTCGCCGCGTGCACGGAACGCGGAATCGCCGTCCTCACCACGCCCGCGCGCAATGCCGAGGTCACGGCAGACCTCGCGTTCACCCTGATCCTCATGACCGTCCGGCACGCGGGCGAGGCCGAGCGCTGGCTGCGCAGCGGCGCGTGGACGCCCGACGACGTCTTCGAGCCGTACTCCCGCTTCCGAGGCATCCAGCTCGCCGGCCGGACCCTGGGCATCCTCGGGGGCGGGGCGATCGGCCGTCGCGTCCTGCGCCGCGCCCGCGCGTTCGGCATGGACGTCTTCGTCTACGACCCGTTCCTCGCCGCGGACGCGTTCGGCGACGAGGCCACGGTCACCACGCTCGACGAGGTGCTGTCACGGTCCGACGTGGTGACGGTCCACGTGCCCCTCGCCGAGAGCACGATCGGGCTCCTCGGAGACCGAGAGCTGCGCCTCATGCGCCCCGACGCCTATCTCGTCAACGCCGGCCGCGCGGCGGTCGTCGAGGAGGACGCGCTCGTCGCCGCGCTGCAGGAGGGGCGCCTCGCAGGCGCGGGTCTCGACGTCTTCTGGACCGAGCCGGTCCCGGCGGACCACCCCCTCCTGGCGCTCGACAACGTGACGCTCACGCCCCACATCGGGGGCGCGTCCGACGACGTCGTCGCCGAGCACTCGCGCATCGCCGCCGACGGCCTGCTCACGTGGCTCGGGGGAGGGCGCCCCTCGACGATCGCCAACCCCGACGTGCTCGCCGCCTCGGCCCGCGCCTGACCCCCCTGCACCCGCGTCGGGCACGCAGGGCCCGGCGCACGACGGAAGGAACCACCATGACCACGCTCGACGACCTCGTCCAGGAGCTGTGCGACGTCGGCCACGACGCCGTCGACAAGGGCCTCGTCCTTGCCAGCGGAGGAAACCTGTCCGCGCGCCTCCCGGGGGGCGACGTGTTCGCCGTGACGGGCTCGGGGACGTTCCTCGACCGGCTCACCCCTGCCGACTTCACCCTCATGACGCTCGACGGCGAGATCGTCGGCGGCTCGCCCCGGCCGTCGTCGGAGTGGAAGCTGCACCAGCGCACCTACCAGGCGCGCCCCGACGCGGGCTCCGTGATCCACGTCCATCCGCAGTACGCGGTGCTGCTCGACGCGCTGGGGCACGAGATCCGCCTCTTCACTCTCGACCACGCGTACTACGTGAAGTCGGTCGGCCGCACCCCCTACTTCCCGAACGGCTCGGACGAGCTCGCCGAGAGCGCGGCGGCAGAGGCCGCGACGCACGACTGCGTGATCCAGGGCTTCCACGGCTGTTCGGCCGTCGGCCCCGACATCGCGATGGCCTACCGCCGCGCCCTCAATCTCGAACAGGCCGCCGAGGCGACGTTCCGCGCGCTGCAGCTCGGCGACACCACGACGTCCTTCCCGCAGGAGCACTGGGCGACGCTGCACCACGCGTGACCCGCACACCCCACCTCACCCAGGAGACCGCATGACGCTCGCACAGACCCGCACGATCCCCGACACCCGCACCGCTGACGACTTCACCGCCCCCTTCGCGGCCCGAGCCGTGGTCTGGGCCGGCCCCGGCAAGGGCCTGAGCATCGAGGACGTCGTGCTCGACCCGCCCGGGCCGGGCGAGGTGGCCGTACGGATGCTCGCGAGCGGCGTGTGCCACTCGGACCTGCACATCCTCGACGACGACTGGGAGCTGCCGAGCCCGCTCGTCATGGGCCACGAGGGCGCAGGCGTCGTCGTCGCGGTCGGCTCGGGCGTCGGTCGGCACCCGGAGGACCCGCGCGTGGGGGACCACGTGGTCCTGGCCTGGACCGCCCCGTGCGGCCGCTGCGCCCGGTGCGCCGACGGTGACGGGCACCTGTGCGCGACGCCCGTCGGGGGCGACCACCGCACCTCCCAGGACCAGGTCCGGATCCGCCGCACCGACGGCACGCCGCTCGGCATCCACTGCGGGATCGGGACCATGGCGACGTACCAGGTCGTGGCGGCCGAGGCAGCGGTCCGCGTCGATCCCCGGCTGCCCGCGACCCAGGCGTCGCTCGTCGGGTGCGCCATCACCACGGGCGTCGGCGCGGCGCTGTGGACCGCGCGCGTCGAGGCCGGGGACGAGGTCGTCGTGATCGGGCTCGGCGGGGTCGGCCTCTCCGCCGTCATGGGCGCGGCGCTCGCCGGGGCGTCACGCGTGATCGGCGTCGACCGCGAGCAGTCGAAGCTCGACCTCGCCCTCCAGGTCGGCGCCACGCACGGGGTCCTGGCGACCGACGACGCCCTGACGACCGCCGCCGTCCGGGAGCTGTGCGACGACGGCCCGGACCACGTGATCGAGGCCATCGGCCTGACGTCCACGATCGAGCTCGCGACCCGCCTCGTCCGGCCGGGAGGCACGACCACGCTCGTCGGCCTGACCCGGACCGGCGCGACCGCGGCGCTCGACACCTACCGGTTCGTCTTCTCGGGATCGCGCATCGTGGCCTCGAACTACGGTTCGGCCGTCCCGTCCACGGCCTTCCCCCGCCTCGTGCGCCACGCGATCGAGGGTCAGCTGCCCATCGACGCGATCGTCAGCCAGGAGATCGCGCTCGACGACGTCGAGGCGGCGTTCGACGCGATGCGCCGCCGGGAGGGCGCACGCCAGGTGATCGTCTTCGACTGACGGCCTCACCGTGCCCTGTCGGAGCGCCCGCACCGGCAGGGCACGGCTACGCTCCACGTCATGCTGAGCCTCGAGAACGCCACCTACCTCGTGCACGACCTGGACGACGCCATCGCCTTCTTCACGGACGCGCTCGGCTTCACGCTGCGTCAGGACGAGACGTTCGAGGGCGGGTGGCGGCGCGTCGTCGTGAGCCCGGGAGCCGACGAGGCCCCGGGAACGGGGCTCGTCCTCGCCCTCGCGACGTCCGACGACGCGCGCGCCCGCGTGGGCCGGCCGGTGGGCGACGAGGTCGCCTTCTTCCTGCGCACGGACGACTTCTCGGCCCAGCACGCCCGCATGCTCTCGCACGGCGTGACGTTCCGGGAGGAGCCGCGGCACGAGACCTACGGCACGGTCGCGGTCTTCGAGGACCTGTACGGCATGCCGTGGGACCTGATCCAGCCGCCGAACGCCTGAGGCACCGGGCGCACCGACCCGCAGCGGACCCGAGGTTCCCTGCGGAGGCCCAGGCGTGGCGCTAGCGTCGGACGCATGACCACCCCACCGCGCCTTCGCCCGTTCTCGCAGGTCGACGTCTTCACGACGACCCCCTACCGGGGCAACCCGGTCGCGGTGGTGCGCGACGCCGTCGGGCTGACGGACGATCAGATGGCCGCCTTCGCCCGCTGGACCAACCTGTCCGAGACGACGTTCCTCCTCCCTCCCTCCCCCGAGGGCGCGGCCGCCGGCGCCGACTACCGCCTGCGCATCTTCACCCCCGCGGGCGAGCTGCCGTTCGCCGGGCACCCGACGCTCGGCTCGTGCCACGCGTGGCTGGCCGCGGGCGGTACGCCACGCGTCGCGGGCACCGTGGTCCAGGAGTGCGGGATCGGCCTGGTCCCGCTGCGCCGCTCCCCCGCGACAGACCTGACCGCCCTGCCCGACGGCGGAGCCTCCACGGGCGGTCGGCTCGCCTTCGCGGCCCCCCACCTCCTCGCGGACGAGCCCGTCGACCTGTCCACCCTCACGGCGATCACGCGCGCGCTCGGGCTCGAGGCTCGCGACGTCGTCGACCACCGGTTCCTCGACAACGGGCCGGGCTGGCGGGTGCTGCTGCTCGGCTCGGCCGAGAAGGTCCTGGCCCTCGACCCCGACTTCACGGGGCTGGGCGACCTGGCGATCGGCGTCGTCGGACCGTACACCGCGCTCGGGGACGGGCGGTACGACGGCCCCGACGGGGCCGCGGTCGAGGTGCGCGGCTACGCGCTCGACATGGGCATCCCCGAGGACCCCGTGACGGGCAGCCTCAACGCGGTCGTCGCGCAGTGGCTCCAGCCGGACGGCCTGCTGCCCGCCGAGTACGTCGCGAGCCAGGGCACGGCGCTCGGGCGGGCCGGGCGCGTCCACGTGCGCCGCGACGTCGGCGACGACGGTCGCGACGGCGCCCGCCGGGACACCGTGTGGGTCGGCGGCGATGCCGTGACCTGCATCGACGGCACCGTGCTGCTCTGACCCGCGCGCCGGGGCTCGGCGCGGCCCCGCCGCCGGACCGGCGCGTCCCGCCCACAGAAACACGGTGAGAACGCACCCGGGCGCGGCATAGAGTTCGCTGAATGTCAGGAAACCTTGCAGTCGATCGCGCCCGCTGGTCGTTGATGGCGCTCTTCGCGCTCTTCGGCATCGTGGGCACGAGCTGGATGACACGACTGCCCTCGATCCGCGAGGCGCTCGGGGTGTCCTCGGCACAGCTCGGACTGATCCTCATCGTCGGCGCGGTCGGCGCACTGTTCGCCGTGATGTCCACGGGCGCGGTCGTCGCCCGGTTCGGGAGCCGCCGAACCCTCGTCGCGGCCACGGTCGTCAACCTCGTCGCGCTGCTGCTCGTCGCGTGGGGCACGGCGACCGGGAGCGTCGGCGTCTTCGCGGTCGGCGCGTTCACCAACGGCATCAGCGGCGCCCTGATGAACGTCCCGATCAACCTCAACGGGGCCATGGTCGAGCAGCGCGTCGGCCGCGCGATCCTCCCCCACTTCCACGCGGCCTTCTCGATCGGCGCGGGCGCGGGGGCGCTCGTCGGGGCCGCGTTCTCCGCCGCGCAGATCCACATCGCGGTCCAGCTCGTGATCATCACGACCCTCGTCGCGATCGCCCGCGCCTTCCTCATCGGACCGGCGACGGTGTTCGCGCCCGAGCGGCAGGCCGCGACCGGTGCGGACGACCGCCCGGCCGTCGCGGCGCCGTCGGCCCGCGGGACGAGCGACGCGGCCGACGAAGTGGCCGCCGAGGTGGCCGACGCTCCGGCCGGCTCTGCGGCGGAACCCGCTGCGGCGCACGGCGTCACGGACGAGACGGCCCCTCGCCCGGTCAGAGGCCGGGGGGCGGGGCTCCGCAACGCCCTGTCCGCGTGGCGCGAGCCGCGCACCCTGCTCATCGGCCTGGTCCTGCTCGCGGCGTCCCTGTCCGAGGGATCGGCCGGCAACTGGCTCTCGATCTCGATGGTCGACGGCTTCGCCGTGCGCGAGGCCGTCGGGGCCATGGCCTACGGCACCTTCGTCGCCGCGATGACGGTCTTCCGGTTCGCCGGGACGGGGCTCATCGACCGGTTCGGGCGCGTCACGATCCTGCGGGCGTCCGGGCTCTCCGCTCTCGTCGGGCTGCTCCTGTTCGGTCTGGCTCCCGGGCTGCCGCTCGCCTGGTTCGGCATCGTGCTGTGGGGCTGCGGGGCCGCCCTCGCCAACCCGATCGCGATCGCCGCCGCGTCGGACGACCCGCTGCGGGCCCCAGGGCGCGTATCGGTCGTGACGTCCTTCATCTCGTTCGGCCAGCTCACGGCACCACCGCTGCTCGGCCTGCTCGCGGACTCGATCGGCGGGAGGCACGCCCTGCTCACCATCACGGTCGCCACCGTCCTGAGCATCGCGCTCGCAGGCTGGGTCAAGCCGCTGCCGCAGCCGAGCAGGACCTTGGTGGCCGACCGGGTGTGACCTTCGTCCCCCGGCTCGGGACGTCGTCGAACACGTGCCCGAAATGGCGTGATCGCGCCGTTCCTGGCCGCGTTCCCTTGGTATCTTGGGACGTCATCGTGAAAGAGGTCCGCCCGCATGATCCGCATCGGCGTAGTCGACGACGAGTCCGCCAGCAGAGACGTCGTGCTCGGTCACCTCGACCGTTTCCAGGTCGAGAACCGGGTGACGTTCGACGTCCGTACCTTCAGCGACGGGCGTGAGCTCGTCACGGGTTACCGCCCCGACTTCGACATCCTCTTCCTCGACGTCCAGATGGACGACCTCGACGGCCTCGACACCGCACGGCAGATCCGTACGCTCGACTCCCGGGTCGTCATCGTCTTCGTCACGAACATGGCGCAGTACGCGATCCACGGCTACGAGGTCGACGCGCTGAGCTATCTCCTCAAGCCCGTCCCCTGGTTCGCGTTCTCCCAGGAGCTGCGCCGCAGCATCGACCGTGTCCGGCGCAGCGGCACGGACTCGCTCATGCTGACCGTGAACGGCGCGGTCGCCCGGGTCGACCTCCTCGACGTCGTCTACATCGAGAGCATCAAGCACCGGGTCGTCGTCCACGCCGTCGACCGGACCTACGCGTTCACCGGCACCCTCAAGGCCTTCGAGACCGACCTCGCCGACAAGGGGTTCTTCCGCAGCAACAGCTGCTACCTGGTGAACATGCGCCACGTCCTGGCGGTCGACCAGAGCACGTGCGTCATGCTCGGCGGCGACGAGCTCCAGATCAGCCGACCGCGCAAGCGTGCCTTCCTCGACGCGCTCGCCGACCACGTCGGCGGACGCGTCGCGTGATCCAGGACGTCCTCTCCGCCGCCGTCGCGGAGGTCCCCACCGACATCCCCCGTGGGATCACGGCCTTCGCGGAGTGGTCCGCGTGCTTCGTGTACATCCTGCTGCTGCGCAAGAGGTTCACGCCGCCCGTCCTCGCCCTCCTGCTCGGGCTGGGGCTCGGGCTCCTGTGGGCCGTCCAGTCCTTCGCGGGCGAGCTGCCGATCCCCCTGTGGACGTTCGGCATGGCCATGGCGGTCGCCGCGATGTACAGCGTGGTCGTGCTCTGCGCCGACGTCTCGACGAGAGAGGCCGGGTACTTCACGGCGCGCGCCTTCGTGCTCGCCGAGCTCGTCGCGTCGCTCCACTGGCAGCTCTACAGCTACGCCGTCGACCAGGGGTTCACGGGCGTCGGGGTCCAGGCGGGTCTGCTGGTCATGGTGTACGGCGCGGCCTTCACCGCGGCCTACTTCATCGAGCGACGACACTTCCCGCCCGACCAGCAGCTCGAGGTCGACCGGCGTGGCCTGCTGAGCGCGGCCTCGATCGCCGCCGTCACGTTCCTCATGAGCAACGTGAGCTTCGTGAGCTCGAACACCCCGTTCAGCGCGCAGTTCGGTCCCGAGATCTTCTACATCCGTACGCTCGTGGACCTCGCCGGGTACGTCGCTCTCTACGCCCAGCAGGGGCAGCGGCTCGAGCTCCAGCGCGCGGTCGAGGTCGAGGCGATGAACCGGATGCTGCGCTCGCAGCACGAGCAGTACCTGCAGTCCAAGCGGAACATCGACATCGTCCACCGCAAGTACCACGACCTCAAGCACTTCGTCACCGCGATCCGGACCGAGAGCGACCCGGCGGCCAAGGCGACGTATCTCGACCAGCTCGAGGAGAGCATCCAGGGATACGGCTCCCAGGTCGAGACGGGGAACCCCGTGCTCGACACGATCCTCACGTCGAAGACCGCCCAGTGCGCAGAGCTCGGGATCACCCTGACGTGCGTGGTCGACGGCGCAGCCCTGTCGTTCATGGACGCCATGGGCCTGAGCGCGCTCTTCGGCAACGCGCTCGACAACGCGATCGAGAGCACCGCGGCCCTGCCGGACCCGGAGAACCGGCTCGTGCGCGTCGCGGTCTACACGCAGAGCTCGCTCGTCATGGTCCGGTTCGAGAACTACCACGTGGGCGACCTCGACTTCGACGACGGGATCCCGCGGACCACCAAGCGCGACGCCCTCAACCACGGGTACGGCCTGCGGAACATGCGTCAGGTCGTCGAGGGCTACGGAGGGTCGCTCACGGTGCGCACCGAGTCCGACTGGTTCGTGGTGCGGGCCCTGATCCCGGTCCCCGAGGGACGCAGGTCCCGACCCCAGAGGCGACGGCTGGAGCTCCTGGGACCGCCGGACTCGTCGGGGCGCTGAGGCGGCCGGGGACCGCTGAAGCCTCTAGTTGAAGCCGATGACGCGTTGTGCGGCTTTGTAGGCCAGGACGGACAGGTGGCGTCCGGGTCTGCCGGGGAGGTTGGAGATCTGGTGCAGGGTGGTGCGGCGTAGTCGGCGGTACAGGGCGGGGTCGTAGGCGCGGACGTGGGC
The DNA here is from genome assembly GCF_042789955.1 of Oerskovia sp. NPDC056781. Classification (NCBI taxonomy): domain Bacteria; kingdom Bacillati; phylum Actinomycetota; class Actinomycetes; order Micrococcales; family Cellulomonadaceae; genus Oerskovia; species Oerskovia sp. NPDC056781. Next base: position 10,068 of record NZ_JBHUAD010000039.1, on the reverse strand, counting down.
CCAGAACTCGTCCTTCTTGCGCAGGGACTCGCGGGTGCCGGCGCGGACCAGGAGCATCGAGGAGACCAGGGACACGATGTCGAGGTAGTGCAGCATGTAGCGCTTGAGGGCGCGGGGGGTGTGGGGGTCGGCGCGGGCCGCGGACAGGTGTTCCATCATGGTGCGGTTGATGCGCAGCTGTTGGTCCACGCGGGAGATCATCACGGTCTCGTTGACGGACTGGTCGGCGCGTCCGATGTAGTACCGGTACAGGTCGACGTTGAGGTAGTACAGGCGCCGGACCGCGGGCAGGGGCGCGTAGGCGTAGAGGTTGTCGACGTAGAAGGTGTGCTCGGGCAGGACCAGGCCGACCTCGCGCAGCAGGTCGGTGCGGTAGATCAGGGAGTGCATGAGGATGTACTGGTTCTTGCGCAGGCGCCCGACCTGGTCCCAGCCCAGGACCCGGTTCTGGGGTAGGGCGTTGGTGTAGCGCACGGCGGTCTTGTTGCGCTTGTCGACCTTCTCGTACACGAAGTTGCTGATCAGCACGTCGATCCCGGTGTCCTGGGCGACGAAGGAGTCCAGCAGGTCCAGCACCTTGGCGTAGGCGTCGGCCTCGAGCCAGTCGTCGGAGTCCACGATCTTGATGTACCGCCCGCGCGCGTTGGCCAGGCCCGTGTTGATCGCGGCCCCGTGGCCCCCGTTGGGCTGATGGATCGCACGCACCACCCCCGGGTGGGCGGCGGCGTACCGGTCCGCGACCTGGGCCGTGGCGTCCCAGGACCCGTCGTCCACGATCAAGATCTCCACCCGCTCGCCCCCGGCCAGCAGCGAGTCGATGCTGCGGTGCATGTACGCCGCGGAGTTGTAGCACGGCACGACGATCGTCAACAGCTTGGACATCAGCGCACTCTTCAGACTTCCTGGCCCGCGCGGGCCGACGACGAGGACTCCCCCGCGCCCCCGGCCACCGGCGCGCCCGCCACCTGAGCAGGGCCAGGCGCCTCGGCCTGCTCGGCCTGGACCTCGGGGTCACGCTTGAAGATGATCTTGAAGATCGGGAAGAACACCCAGAACGATAGAGCACTGTTGATGATCATCGTGACCATGTCGGCCATCGTCTCCCCGGTCTTGCCCAGGCCCCACGTGTCGATCAACAGCTCGTAGATCGGCGCCTTGTACAGGCCCTGCAACGCCGCCGCCGCGAACGTGATCACCACGTACGCGACCACGTACCAGAACGCCGCCCGCCAGACCGAGGTGTTCGACTTGAACGTCACGTTGCGCTGGGCGAAGAAGTTGATCACCTGCGCGATCAACAACGTGACCTGCACCGCCAAGAAGTACGCCAACCCACCCCCACCCTCAGGCAGAGCCCCCGCCGCGTAGTCGAACACGAAGAACGGCGAACCATCAGGATTCGACCCCACCGGCAACACCTGAAAACTCGTGTCCACCAACCCCGTCAACCCGAACGCCGCCTTGAACGCCGGCATCAACGCCAGCTGCAGCACCGTCACACCATTGCTCAACAAGAAGAACATCAAGAACTGCGCCGTCCCCGGACGCCGCTCAGAAAACCCCGACCACGCCTGACCAATCCGTCGGAACATCACACACACTCTCTCTCAGGAAGAAGGAACGAACCGGACGTGCGCGTCAGCGCGCGAGCTCGGCCCGCATCCGACGGGTGGAGCGACGGTTGCGGAAGAACCCTGCGATCAGGGCCCCGGCTCCACGGAAGAAGTGGCCGTTGACGATCGTGAGCAGGCCCTCGGCCATGTCCATGCTCATGGCGCCGTTCGTCATCTTCGCGATCGCCCGGAACGGCATCCCGCGCAGGAAGAGCAGGTTGAGGTCCGGGGTGCCCTTGGCCTCGGCGCGAGCGATCCGCCTCGCCAGCTCCCGGTAGGCGAACCGCGCCAGCGGGCTCCGGGCGTGCTCCATGTCCGACAACGGGCTGTTGACGCCGAGCGGCCCCGTCACACGGCCCCGCGGGGCGAGCGGTCGGCCCAGCAGCGCGGCGAACGCCTCGTCGGAGACGTCCGTCACGCGGCCCGTGCGGTACTCGTCCGGCACCGCGTCGACACCGGCAGCGGCCGTGCCCACCACGACGTGCTCGGCCGTCAGCAGCACGGTCTCCACGTCGGAGCCCACGGCGAGCGTCCAGGCACCGCCTTCGGTCTCCCAGGCGTTCGACGTCGTCGAGAAGTGCCGGAAGGTGAAGCGGTCGAAGTCGATGCGCACGCGTCGGGACTCGCCCGGCGCGAGGTGCACCTTCGCGAAGCCCTTGAGCTCGCGCACGGGGCGGTGCACGCCGTCGGCCTCCTGGCGTCCCACGTAGAGCTGGGCGACCTCGGCCCCCGCGACGTCACCCGTGTTGGTCAGGGTGAACGTCACGCCGTCGGCGTCGACCGCGAGGTCGGTGTAGGCGAACGTCGTGTAGCTCAGGCCGAACCCGAACGGGAAGGCGACCGGGACGCCGACCGTCGAGTAGTAGCGGTAGCCCACGTAGGGGCCCTCGCGATACTCGGCGTCGACGCCTTCGCCCGGGTAGTACCGCGCGTTGGGCACGTCCTCGAGGCGGACGGGGTAGCTCTCCGCGAGACGACCCGACGGGTTCACCGCACCCGTCAGGACCCGCACCACGGCCTCGGCGCCGCCCTGGCCGCCCAGGTAGCCGTGCACCAGTGCGCCGCACTGCGACAGCCACGGCACCTCCACGACCGATCCCGCGCTCAGCACGACCACGATCCGGCTCGTGACAGAGGAGATCCGCGCCAGCAGCTCGACCTGGCTCGGCGGCAGACGCAGGTGGCTCCGGTCCTGCCCCTCCGACTCGCTGATCTCGTCCAGCCCGAGGTACAGCAGCACCACGTCCGCCGTGCGCGCCGCGTCGACGGCCTCTGCGACGAGGGCAGGGTCCGAGTCCCCGCCGCGCGTGAAGCCCTGCGCGGTCGCCACGACCTGCAGGTCCGAGGCGCCCAGGGCGTCCAGGGCAGTCGTGAGCCGCGTCGGGTTGACGACCGAGGATCCGGCGCCCTGGTAGCGAGGCGTCGCGGCGAAGTCGCCGACGACCGCGACCCGGGTCCCCGACGCCAACGGCAGCAGATGGTCCTCGTTGCGCAGCAGCACCGCGCTCTGCTCGGCGACCGTGCGCGCCAGCTCGTGGTGCGCGTCGAGGTCGACCTCGCGCCCCGCCCCACCGATCCGGCTCCCGAGGACCTTCATCTCCTCGACCCGCGCGTCCAGGTCCGCCATGTCCAGGTCACCGCGCTCCACGGCGGCCACGATCTGTGCGGCCGAGTCGAGGCCGGGCGAGGGCATCTCGAGCGTCCCGCCGCGGCGGACGGCCTCGACGGCGTCGTTGCCGCCACCCCAGTCCGTCACGACCGCACCGTCGAAGCCCCACTCGTCCCGCAGCACCTGCTGGAGCAGGAAGGGGTTCTCGTTGGCGTACGTGCCGTTGATCAGGTTGTAGCTCGACATGATCGAGAACGGCGAGGACTCGCGGACCGCGACCTCGAAGCCCGTCAGGTAGATCTCGCGCAGCGTCCGCTCGTCCACCACGGAGTCGCTCGTCATGCGCCGCAGCTCCTGGCTGTTGGCCGCGAAGTGCTTGGGGCACGCCGCGACGCCGCGCGACTGGATCCCACGCACGTATCCAGCGGCGAGGCGCCCGGAGAGCAAGGGGTCCTCGGAGAAGTACTCGAAGTTACGCCCGCACAGCGGGCTGCGCTTGACGTTGAGACCAGGACCGAGCAGCACGTCCACGCCCTGGTCCGCAGCCTCGGCGCCGAGCGCCTCGCCGACCGACAGCGCCAGCTCGGGGTCCCAGCTGTTCGCGACCGTGGCCGCCGTCGGGAAGCAGGTCGCGGGCTGCGACGCGCCCAGGCCGAGGTGGTCGGCCGAGCCCGTCTGCTTGCGGATGCCGTGCGGGCCGTCGGACAGCCACAGCGTCCGGATGCCGTGCCGGGGTACCGCCCGCGTCTCCCAGACGCTCTCCCCGCTGAGGAGTGCGGCCTTCTCGAGCGTGGTCAGTTCTTCCGTCATGGTTCTGCTTCCGTTCCCCCACGGAGGTCTTCTCTCGTGGGTGCACTGGGTGTGGTTCTGCACGCCCGACCGGTCCGGCGGGCTGCGTTGCTCTGGGGCGGGCGTCGCGACTAGCGGGCCGCCTCGACGACCGGCTCGACGACGGTCGGTCCCGGGCCAGGGGCCCCGTCGGTCCCGGGCGCCTGCTTGAAGATGATCTTGAGGATCGGGAAGTACACGAGGACCGAGATCAGCGCGTTGATGATCATGGTGACGAGGTCCGCCCCGACCTCCCCGGTGCTGCCCCAGCGCTCGACCATCCACTGGTAGATCGGTGCCTTGTAGAAGCCTTGCAACGCCGCGGCCGCGAAGGTGATCAGCACGTACGCGACGAAGTACCAGGCCGCCGCACGCCAGATGTTCGTGTCCGACTTGAACGTGACGTTGCGCTGGAGGAAGAAGTTGATGACCTGGGCGATGAGGAGGGTGACCTGCACCGCCAGGAAGTACGCCAGGCCGCCGCCTCCGGCGGGCAGGGCACCCGCCGCGTAGTCGAAGAGGTAGAACGGCGAGCCGTCCGCGTTCACGTTCACGGCGAACGCCTGGAAGCTCTGGTCCACGAGAGGTGTCATGGTGAAGACCCACTTGAACAGCGGCATCAGCGCCAGCTGGAGCACCGTCATCCCGGTGCTCAGGAGCGAGAACATGACGAACTGCGCGACCGTGGGGCGTCGCTCGGAGAGGTCAGTCCAGAACGTGCGCACGAGAGCCCCCCTGACGTCCGCGGGGCTGGGTACGCGCGTGCCACGTCTTCTCCTGGGCCGCCTCGGCGTGGCGGCAGCGCACGACGGCGACCTCAGGTGCGGGTTGCGTGCGTGGGTCCACTTGTGTGTCTCCTTCGACTGTCCAAGAGCGGTCGCAGGCCGGGGCCGTCCCCTGCCGCGCCGTCGACCGGGCGGACTCGGGTGACGTCGGGGTCGAGCCCCTCGTCCGCTGAGGGCCGCCACGCCCTGGTGCCCAGAGACGTTGGTGTCGCTGGTCGGTTGATAACGAACTCATCACAGCGCACCCCTGGTGAGGGGGGTGGTCGGTTTGCATAACCTGTCGGTTCTGGCGCACAACCTGTCGCCCGGGCAGGTGTCCTCGCCGGGTGACGGTCACCGACGGGCAGGTGGCGGAGGGCGCGCCGACGCGCGTCGCAGGTACCGGGGGCCGTTCACGGCCGTGAAGATCGTCCCGGGCGATCTCGGGACCAAAGGCGGACTCCTCACCGACGAGCACGGCGCAGTCCTGCGCGAGGACCTCTCGCCAGTCCCGGGCTCTCTGCGGCGGGGAACTCGACCGCGGCGGTCATGGGACGCGCCTGCCCCCGCGCGCCCCCACGACCGGGACGGGACCTTGTGCCCTGGCCGGCCGCGCAGGGCCGGTGTGGACTGGAGAGTCCCCCGACCCGAGGAGTGCCGCACCCGTGCCCGACGCCGCCCGTCCCGATCGCTCCCCCGTCGCCGGGGGCTCTCCTGGGGCCCCGGGTGCTCCTGGGCAGGTGAGCCCGGTGCGGACCGTCGTCTACTTCTACTCGTCGGCGTCGGGCATGGTGCGCTCGTTCGCGCTCCGGCTGGGCCGCGAGGCGTTCGACCTGGGCGACCGTGAGGTCCGCCGCTCCGTGCCGGACGGCCCCTGGGTGCTGCTCACGCCCTCGTACAAGACGGGGAACGTCGACAACGACACCATCCCCGAACCGGTGCGCCGCTTCCTCGCGAGCCCTGTCACGCGGCGCCGTCTCGTGGGGGTCATGGGGTCGGGAAACCGGAACTTCGGCGAGCACTACCAGGCCGCGTGCCGGCAGATCGCCCGGACGTCGGGGCGCCCCGTCCTCTTCGAGTTCGAGCTGCAGGGCACGACGTGGGACGTCGAGGAGGCCAGGCGTGTCCTGGAGGACCTGGACCGGGCGCTCGACGTCGAGCACGCGAGGCGAGCGGCGGGTCTTCAGGCCTAGACGAGACCGGGTCGGCGGCCGGAAGGTCGCAGGGACGGCGCCGGCGCCGTCCGGGGACCCCCTGCTCCCCCGGAGGCGCCGGGCGGTCGCGGCGTGACGGGACGCACGACCCCCAAGGCCTCGACCGTCACGAACCGCGACATCCGTACTCTACTGAGGGCATCCCTGACCCGACGACGATGTGCCTGTAGATGAGAGAGCTCTCATGTGAACTGCACCACACGAGCGCGCCGGTCACACACCGCCACCACATCGCCGCAGGCCCGCGGCGTCACGCCGAGGGGCGTGCTCCTGTCCCTCGAAGACGCCGCCCGAACAGCGCTCGACGCCACCGCCCTCACCCGCCCGGCGGCCGTCCGTCGGCCCGGCGGACAGGTGCTACCAGCACCCCGTCGATCCTGGGACAATCGAGAGGTGACGACACAGGAGAACCCCCCGGGCGAGCGGCTCAGCCGAGCGTTCCAGCACCGGCTGAACGAGCTGTTCGCGACCAGGCAGCGGGCCGGACGCGGCGCGACCAACCGCGAGGTCGCGACCTGGATGACCGAGCACGGCTACGCCGTGAAGGAGGCCTACCTGAGCGCGCTGCGCGGCGGCCACCGCACCTCTCCCTCGCTGCGCATCATCGAGGGTCTCGCGGCGTACTTCGGTGTCGAGCCCAAGGACCTCCTCGACACGGGCGAGGACCCCAAGAAGGAGCTGCGCCTCGCCCTGTCTGACCACGGCGTCGAGGCCTTCGCGATGCGCGCCGAGGGTCTCTCGGCGGAGAACGTCCGTGCGGTGACCCAGCTCCTCGACCAGATGCGCCGCATGCAGTCGCTCCCTGCCGTCGAGACCGACGACGAACCGTGACCGAGCATCGCGCCTGGCTGACCTCCGCCGGCCTCGACCGCGCGCGCAGCATCGACGAGGCGCGCGGGATCGTCGCGACCCGTCGCGGACGCCCGGTCGACGTCGTCGACGGCCCCCTCGGCGAGGGGATCTCCGGGATGTGGCTCAGCCTGCCGGACGGCGAGAAGGTCATCGTCAGCTCCGAGGCCGCGCTCTCCCCGCGACACCGGCAGCACATCATCGCCCACGAGCTCGTCCACATCCTCGACGCGTGCGACGACCCCACGGCTCCTCCCCCGGGCCCGCAGCGACGCAACCGCTACGAGGACCCGGTCGAGCACCGTGCCGAGTCCCTCGCGAGCGAGCTCATGATGTCGATCGAGGCGACGGGCGGTGTCGCCCACCGGCTGGCAGGCATGGAGCGCTACCGGTGACCTACCTCGCCTTCCTGCTCTTCGCCGGGGCAGCGGGGTGGACCGCGCTGCGGCACCGCTCACACCTCGACGGCGACCGTGCGCTCACCTGGGGTCTCGGCCTCGTGGCCGCGGCCTCCGCGCTGCGGATCGACGCCGTCGAGTCCTTCCTGCTGACCTCCGCCCCGGCCGGGCTCCACGAGCTCGCGAAGCACTCGCTGCTCGTCGCGGGCTGCCTGTGCATCGCGGCCTGGGTCCAGGGGACCCAAGGGCGCCGTCCTCGTCCCCGGTACGTCGTCGCGGGCGTGGTCGGCGTCGTGAGCGTGCTCGTCGTGGTCTTCGTCCTCAACGGCCCCTGGGAGCGACGGGACTTCGACTTCCAGACCGCCGGCAAGCCGTGGATGGCCCTCTACTGGGCCGCCTACTACGGCGCGTTCCTGTGGGCGACGGCGACGTTCGGCGTCTCGACCCTGCGCTCGCGCGGCGAGCGACCGCGCGGTGGCAGATGGGGCATGGACCTGGCGGCGGCCGGAGCGTTCGTCGGCGTCCTGTGGGCGCTGCTCAGCGCCGTCAACATCGTCCTGCAGGAACCGGAGGCCGTCGGGCAGTTCCGCCTCCTCGGCGTACGCACGCGGTACCTCATCGCGACCTCGAGCGTCCTGCTCACGGTGGGGATCATGGGACACCTCCTCTCCGCGGCCCGCACCCGCAGGCGTCGGCACGCCGATCTCGGCGCCCTGCACTCCCACCTCGTGGACGCCGTCGCCGAGTCCCGGCTGCCCGCCGTCCGGCCCGAGGTCGCGGAGTACCACCGCACCATCGAGATCATGGACGCCCTGGCGACCCTCGCCCGCTACTCCGATCCACAGGACGCGGCGCAGGTCCGCACCCTCGTCGGCGACGCTCCCGCACCCGTGCTGCGCGCCCTCCAGATCGACCTCGCCGCGACCCGGAGAGGGATGGACGAGCGCCCACCGGTCCCGGCCGACTGGGGCGACTGGGTCAGTGACGACCAGGCCCTGCGCGACCTCGGGCGGGCGTTCCGCGAGCAGACGGGCGAACGGCGCGCGAGCGTCCTCGTGTCCGTCCTCGGGTACGACGGTCACGAGGGCTCACAGCTCCCGCCGGGCAGCGAGCGCGACGACCACCACTGACCGCGACCGCACCCTGCCGCTCGGAGAACCATGACCCACCCCGTCCCCACCGCACCGCCGGCCGAGGCGTCCCCTGGCACGACGGCACCCCACCCCCGGTGGGCCGTCCTCGTGACCGAGGTGCTCGCCCCCGGCTACACGGTCGCCGCGCTCGTGCTCGCGACCGCCCTGTACGCCTCCCCCGGCGTGTCGGGCCTCGGCCACGTCGCCCTCGCCGTGCTCCTGTGCGGCGGGCTGCCCTACCTGTTCGTGCACGGGCTCGCCCGCCTGCGGGTGCTCGAGTCCCGGCACGTGCGTCCTCGCGCGCAGCGCATGGTGGTCTTCGCGGGACTCGTCCTCATCGAGGTCACGGCGATCGTCGTCCTGCACCTCACGGGGGCACCGCCGCTGCTGCCCCAGCTCCTCACGGCCTACCTCGCGGGGGTCGTCGCACTCGCGCTCGTGACCCCGGTCGTGCGCGCGTCGGTGCACACGGGCGTCTTCTCGGTCGCGGCGGGCGTCGCGACCGCGCTGTCGTGGTGGCTCTCGGCCGGTCTGCTCGCCGTCGCCGTGGTGGTGGGCCTCGCCCGGCTCGGGGTGCGCGACCACACGCGCACGGAGGTCGTCACGGGTCTCGTGCTCGGCGCGGCCGTGGGCGCGGTCGCGGCGGCACTGCTCGTCGGCTGACGACCGACCCGGGGTCCGCGCCCGGGTGAGCGCCGTCGTCGGGCGGGAGACGACGCACCGAAGAACGCTTGACGGCTCGGCCCCCAGGGGTGATCCTCGACCCATGCCGACGACGCCCGCTCCCCGCCCGCTCGCCGCTCCCGCGCGACCTGCCGGCCGACAGCAGGGCCTCCCGACCCGGCGACCTCAGCCGGACCGATGACGGCCGCGCTCGTCGCGGGCCTCGTCGCCGGGTATGCGATCGCGATCCCCGTCGGCGCGATCGCGGTCTACCTCGTGACGCTCACCGCACGCACGCGTTTCACCGTGGGCGCCGCGGCGGGCCTGGGCACCGCGACCGCGGACGGCATCTACGCGACGGTCGCCGTGGTCGCAGGTGCGGTCGTCGCGCCGTTCGTCGCATCGATCCGCACCCCCCTCACGTGGGCGTCGGTCGCGGTCCTGGCGTTCCTCGCGTGGCGCACGTTCCGTCCCGCTCTCCAGCGCGTCGTGCCCGACGGCGCCACGCCCCGCCCGGCGACGGGCGACACCACTCCCGTGCGCGCCTACGCGACGCTCCTCGGGCTGACCCTGGTCAACCCCGCGACCGTCGTCTACTTCGCCGTGCTCGTCGCGGGCGGGGCGCTCAGCCCCGACGCGACCGGGCCCGAGCGCGCCGTGTTCGTCGCGGCGGCGTTCCTCGCGTCCGCGAGCTGGCAGCTGGTCGTCGCGGGCGGTGGCGCGGTGCTCGGAAGGGCGCTGACCAACGACACGGGTCAGCGGGTCACCGCGGCTGTCGGCGGCCTCGTGATCCTCGGCCTCGCGGTGCACCTGGCGCTCGGGGCCTGACGGCACCCGGGACGTCAGAGCGCGACGGTTCGCACGGGGGCATACCGCTCGACCGCCGACCGGAAGACGTCCGCCGCACGCTCCCGTGCCTCCGTGCGGTCCACCGCTCGGGGTGAGCACCGCCGTCGGGCAGGGACGACGAAGCCCCGGTGGCCGGTCGCGCGAGGAG
>NZ_JBHUAD010000038.1:0-22851 GCF_042789955.1 Oerskovia sp. NPDC056781 | reverse complement strand
GGTTCGTGGTCGCGGGCCGGTTCGCGCAGGCGCGCCGGGCGCCGGGCGCCCCGGCCGCCGCGACGCCGACCGCCTCGGCCCCGGCGCCCCGCGCTCCGTGGCCCGTGAGTGCCTGGGCCGCCGCCGCGCTCACGGGCGGTTTCGTCGCGACGGGGCTCACGGCCCTCGTGGCCTGGGCGGCGCGCCCGACCGTGGTGCTGAGCGGCGCCGTCGTGCTCGCGCTGCTGCTGTTCGCCCGCCGCACAGTGCCCGCCCTGGTGCACCCGTTCCTCGTGGGGCTCGGGTACGCGTACGCACTGCTGGTCCTCGGGACGACGCTCGGCTGGGCGGGCCTCGGCACGACCGAGGCCGTCGCGGTCGTGTCGGTCACGGCCTCGGTCGTCGCGATCGTCGTCACGCGGGTCCGTGCGGTGGGGCAGCCGTCGTGGTGGGCCGTGCTCGTCACGACGTCGGTGCCCTTCCTGCTGGGGGTCGCGACCGTGCTCGACGAGCGCAGCTGGTGGTCCGCCGCCGCGGCGGCGACCATGCTCGCGCTCGAGGGCGTCCTCGTCCTGACCCGGCGGTCCGAGATGGCGCGGGCGGTCCGCGTGGCCGCGGCAGGCCTCCTGCTCCCGACGGCGTCGGTCGTCCTGGTCTGCCTCGGCGCCGAGCTCGTGCCCGGCAGCGCGTCGCCCGTGGTGCTGCCGCTCGTCGCGATCCTGGCCGCCGCGGCCGTGGTCGGGGTCCCGTCCGCCCAGGCGTACCTGACCGCGCGCGGGCTCCCGGGCCGGCACGTGCTCGACGCGGGACGTGCGGTCGAGGTCAGCGTGCTCGTGACCGCGTTCCTCACGGTCGTGCTCGCCCTGGTGCGCGTCGCGGCGGGCCCCGAGACCACGGCCGTCGTGCTCCTGGTCCTCGGTGCGGGGGCTGCGGTCGTCGCCGGCCGCCCGGACCGCCGCTGGGCGTGGTGGGTCGCGGGCGGGCTGTGGGTCGGCGCCCTGTGGTCGTTCCTCGCCCTGCTCGACGTGGGGCTCGTCGAGGCGTACACGGCACCGCCCGCGCTCGCGGCCGTGGTCGTCGGCGGGCTCCTGGCCCGGCGCTCGCCCACGGGCCGGCACCTGGCGGCGTGTGGGCTCGGGCTGCTGGTGCTGCCCTCGCTGCTCGTGTCGATCCTCGTGCCCGAGGGGGACACGTGGCGCAACCCCACCGTCCTCGCCCTCGGTCTGGTCCTCGTCGCGGCCGGTGAGACGGCTCGCCGCCTCGCGACGCGGGGCACCCGTGTGAGCGCGACCTGGGCGGCCGACGCCGCGTCGCGTCTCGCGCTCGCCGCGATCCTCGCGTCGGTCGCGGGGCTCGTCGCGGCGCTCCAGTCGACCCAGGCGGCCGGGGACGCCGACCCGACCCGCGTCTACCTCGTCGCGCTCGCCTGGTCCGCGGCAGGGGCCGCCCTCGCGGCGCTCGCGGGCGACCGCCTCGTCGCCGCGGTCGCGCCCTGGGGTGGTGCCGACCGGGAGAGCGAGGTGCCCGACGGCGCCGCACCCCGCCCGCTCGACCCGACCCTTCGCCGGTGGTGGGCCGCGCCCGCGCTGGTGCTCGCCGTCGTCGGGCCGGTCGGGGCCGTGGGGGAGAGCTGGACCGTGATCGCCCTCTCGTGGTTCGTCGAGGTCGCGCTGCTCGTGCTCGTCGTGCACACCGTGCGCCGGGCCGTGGCGACCACGCGCCGCGAGGACCTGCGGTGGCCGCCCACGTGGTTCGTGTGGGCGCTCGCGCTCACCGCCGCGATCGGGGCGTGGAGCCCGCGCGAGCTGCGCGTCGAGGTCTTCTCGCTGCCGCTCGGTGCAGGCCTGCTCGTCGCGGGGTACCTGGCGTTCGCGGCGACGACGCGAGCCGCCCGGGCGGGGGACGGGGGGTCCGGGGCTGGTGGTCCGGTCGGCACGACGACGGGCGATGGGTCGGTCGGGGTGCCGGTCGTGACGCGGCCCCGGCTCGCCGACTGGCCCGTCGGGTACGCCGGGTCGTGGCGCACCCTCGCGCTGGGGATCGCGGCGACGCTCGGTCCGTCGGTCCTCGCGACCTACACCGACGCCCGCACGTGGCGGGCCGTGCTCGTCATCGGGCTCGCGCTCGCGGCCGTGCTGATCGGGACCAGGTTCCACCTCGCCGCGCCGTTCGTGCTGGGCGTCGTGGTGCTGCCGGTCGAGATCCTCGTGGTGTTCGTGAGCCAGCTCGGCACGGCCATCTCGGCCGGGCCGTGGATGCTCACGCTGACGGCCGCGGGCGGGCTGCTGCTCATCATCGCGGTGTACTACGAGCGGCGCATGGCCGCGTTCGACGGCGCCGCGGCGTACCTGCGCGACCTGCGGTAGGGACCCCGCGCGAGACGGGTGCTCGCGTCAGAGGCGCAGGTACCCGTCTCGGACCGAACCACCCGTCTCGCGACCACGCGGGGGCCGGCCGGCCGGTGCTAGAGGCTCTTGCGTGCCCGCTCGATCAGGGGGCGCACCCGGTACGGGATGAGCTCTCCCATCGAGAGCGACGTCTCGGTGCGTTCGACCCCGTCGATCGCGAGGATCGCCGCGTCGATGCGGAACAGGTGGTCCGTGGTGCGGCACGCGACCAGGACCCGCAGGTCCGAGGTTCCGCTGCGACCGTGCGCCTGGAGCACCTCGGGGATCTCCGCGAGCGTCGCCACGATGCGGCCGAGCTCCTTCTGCTTGACCTCGACCTCGATGAACGCGGTCAGCGGGTGGCCCAGGAACTCCGGGCTGATGCGCCGGTCGAAGTCGAGGAACGCCCCGGCCTCCTCGAGGTGGGCCATGCGCGCGTGCACCGTGTTGCGCGAGAGCCTCAGGCGCTCGGCCAGCGCGACGATCGTGCCGCGCGGGTCCTTCGCGAGCGCGACGAGGAGATCGAGGTCGACGGCATCGTAGCTGCGCACATTGTTCAGCCTAGCCCGACATCCGGGAGCAGACCGCGCAGCCTTTCCGCAATGACTGGAGCCATGTGCGGGGCGGGGTTACGTTCACGGTATCCGGTGCTCGACGGTGAGCGGCGGGGTGCTCGACGACGAGCACGGGAGCAGACGCGAGGTGACGCGATGACGCCCAGCAAGGTGGACAGCCGTGTCGAGCCGCGGACGACACAGGACGTCGTCCAGGTGCTCGACGAGGCCGGTGCACGCCACGGATCGGCGGAGCAGGACCGGTGGCTGGAAGGACTCGACGCAGACCCCGCGGCGGCCCTTCGACTGTACGAGGACATGGTCGTGGTGCGTCGGATCGACGCCGAGGCCACGGCTCTCCAGCGGCAGGGCGAGCTCGCGCTGTGGCCGCCGCTGCTCGGGCAGGAGGCCGCGCAGATCGGCTCGGGCCGGGCGCTGCGCGCCGACGACTTCGTGTTCTCGAGCTATCGCGAGCACGCCGTGGCGTACACGCGGGGGGTCGCGCTCGTCGACCTCGTGCGGGTGTGGCGAGGCGTGACTGCGTCGGGCTGGGACCCGTACGCCGTGAACATGGCGACGCCGCAGGTCATCATCGGCGCGCAGACGCTGCACGCGACGGGCTACGCGATGGGCATCCAGAACGACGGGGCCGACGCCGTCGCGGTCGCCTACCTGGGCGACGGCGCCATGAGCCAGGGCGACGTCAACGAGGCGTTCGTGTTCGCCGCGACCTACCGGGCGCCCGTGGTGTTCCTGTGCCAGAACAACCAGTGGGCGATCTCCGAGCCAGTGGCGCTCCAGTCGCCCGTGCCGCTCGTGGACCGTGCCGCGGGCTTCGGCCTGCCGGGCGTGCGTGTGGACGGCAACGACGTCCTCGCGGTGCACGCCGTGACGCACGAGGCCCTCGACCGGGCCCGCACGGGCGGCGGCCCCACGTTCATCGAGGCCGTGACCTACCGCATGGGCCCGCACACCACGGCCGACGACCCCACGCGCTACCGCGACCCCGCCGAGCTCGAGGCGTGGGCCGGGCGCGACCCGATCTCGCGCTACCGGGCCTACCTGACCGACCGCGGACTGCTGACCGAGGCCGAGGAGACGCGGGTCCAGGGTGTCGCCGACCAGGCCGCGGCCGAGCTGCGTGCCGGGTGCATCGGGCTCGAGGACCCGTCCGCGCTCTCGATCTTCGACCACGTGTACGCCGAGCCGCACGCGGCGCTCGCGGCCGAGCGAGCCGCGTACGCGCAGTACCTGGAGGGGTTCGCCGACTCCCCGGGGCCCGACGCCGGCACGATCACCCCAGGTACCGGCGCCCCCAGCACCTCCGAGGCGAAGGACGGTGCCCGATGACCACCCTGACGCTCGCCAAGGCCCTCAACGCGGGCCTACGCCGCTCGCTCGCGAACGACGACAAGGTCGTCGTCATGGGCGAGGACGTCGGCCGCCTCGGCGGTGTGTACCGCGTGACGGACGGCCTCCAGGCCGAGTTCGGTCCGCGTCGCGTGCTCGACACGCCGCTCGCGGAGTCGGGCATCCTCGGCACGGCCGTGGGGCTCGCGTACCGCGGCTACCGTCCCGTGTGCGAGATCCAGTTCGACGGGTTCGTGTACGTCGCGTTCGACCAGATCGTGTCCCAGCTCGCCAAGATGCACGCCCGCACGGGCGGCGCGGTGCGCCTGCCGATCACGATCCGCATCCCCGTGGGTGGTGGCCTGGGGGCGGCCGAGCACCACTCGGAGTCGCCCGAGGCGTACTTCGCGCACACCGCGGGCCTGCGCGTCGTGACGGTCTCCGACCCGCAGGACGCGTACACCGTGCTCCAGCAGGCCATCGCGTGCGACGACCCGGTCGTGTTCTTCGAGCCCAAGCGGCGATACCACCTCAAGGGCGAGGTCAACGAAGCGGCGGACCTGCGCTCGGCCGACCCCATGGACGCGGCGCGCGTCGTCGTGCCGGGCACGGACGTCACGCTGGTGACGTTCGGGTCGCTCGTCACGACGGCCCGGGACGCCGCGGTCGCGGCTGCCGACGAGGGCGTCTCGATCGAGGTCGTGGACCTGCGCTCGCTCTCGCCGATCGACCACGCGACGGTGGCGGCGTCGGTCCGCAGGACGGGTCGGCTGGTCGTCACGCACGAGGCCCCGCACCAGGCGGGTCTGGGTGCGGAGGTCGCGGCCGCCGCGACCGAGCGCTGCTTCGACCACCTCGAGGCCGCGCCGGTGCGCGTCACGGGGCACGACGTCCCGTACCCGCCCGCCAAGGCCGAGCAGCACCAGGTCCCGGACCTGGACCGGATCCTCGACGGCGTGGACCGTGTCCTGGGGCGCGGGGCGTACGGGGCGTCGGAGCACGCGGCGTTCGAGGGGGTGGCACGGTGATGGCCACGCGCGAGTTCCTCCTGCCTGACCTCGGCGAGGGCCTCACCGAGTCCGACCTCGTGAGCTGGCACGTCGCGGCGGGCGACCGGGTCGAGCTCAACCAGGTCATCGCGGAGGTCGAGACGGCCAAGGCCCTGGTCGACCTCCCGTCGCCCTACGCGGGCGTCGTCACGGTCCTGCACGCCGAGCCGGGGCAGACGGTCAACGTCGGCGAGCCGCTCGTCACGTTCGAGGTCCCGGACGAGGCCGGAGCATCGGGCGCAGCGCCCGCCGCAGGGCCGTCGGCCAGGGCGTCGGCAGGCAGGGGTCGTGGGGGGCGGACGGCCCGCCGCGGCGCCACGGCCCAGGTGTCCGACGGCGCCGCCCCCGAGGCTTCGTCGGCGGCCGTGCCGGCGGGGGGCGGCTCGCCCGACGGCGCAGCGACGGCCGGTCGAGCGGCCGACGGCGGGGCGCACGCTCCCGAGGAGGCGCCCCAGCCGAACCTCGTGGGGTACGGCGCACGGCCCGAACGGTCGGGCCGGCCCGTACGGCGAGCACGCCGTAGCCCCGTGCCTCCTCCCACCGAGACCGGGCTCGTTGTCGCCGGTGCCGACTCGCGGGCGACAACGGGCCCGATCTCGACCGACGGCGGCCGACCCGGTGAGCGCCCGGGTGCCCCGGCAGCCGTCGGTGAGGACGGGGGCGCGTCCGCTCCGACCGAGCGGCCCCGCTCGACCCCGCCCGTGCGCCGGCTGGCCAAGCAGCTCGGGGTCCACCTCGAACGGGTCGTCGGGACCGGGGCACGTGGCCTCGTGACCCGCGAGGACGTCCTGGCGGCCGTGAGCTGTGCACAGGACGGGCCGCGCGAGGGGACCGAGACCGGGACCAGGATCGAGCAGGGGGCCGCGGCCGGTCGACGCGCGGGGACGGGCCGGGAGCGCAACGGCGTCCACGGTCTTCCGAGCGACGCGTCGAGGGGACCGGCGTCCCGAGGCTTCGGCACCGCGGGCCCGGCCGACGCGTGGGACGGCGACGAAGACGCTGCCGCTGCCGCTGCCGACGAGCCCACGCCACGCACCTCGGGGCGCTTCGCACCGACCTCTCTGCACGACATCCTCGGCCAGTCCGGGCTGGCCCGCGCGGCCTCACGGCGCGCCGGAGGGTTCCCGCTGCCCGAGCCGCGCACCGCACGGGCCGAGCCGGACGACAGGAGGGGAGCGGCGCCGTCGGGCGGGGCGGGCACCGGTGCCGACCGCGGGCCGGGCGACCCTGCTGCCCGCGAGACCCGCACGCCCGTGCGCGGCGTGCGCAAGCACACGGCCGCCGCGATGGTCGCGAGCGCCTTCACGGCACCCCACGCGACCGTGTTCCTCACGCTCGACGTCACGTCCTCGACCGACCTTCTCGACCGGCTTCGGACCCACCCGCTCGCCCGCGGGACCAAGGTCACGGTCCTGGCGCTCGTCGCGCGGGCGCTGTGCATGGTCCTGCCGCGGCACCCTTCGCTCGCCAGCCGGTGGGAGGACCTGCCGGACGGGAGCGCGGAGATCGTCCACAGCCCGCGCGTCCACCTGGGGATAGCGGTCGCGACCGAGCGCGGGCTCGTCGTGCCGCACGTGCCCGACGCGCAGGCGCTCGGGCTCACGGGGCTGGCGCAGGCGCTCACGGACCTCACCGCGACGGCCCGCAGCGGACGCACCGCGCCCGAACGGCTCACGGGAGGAACCATCACGATCACCAACGTCGGGGTGTTCGGCGTCGACGCCGGGACGCCGATCCTGGTGCCGGGCGAGGCCGCGATCCTGGGCGTCGGGGCCGTGCGCAAGCGCCCCTGGGAGCACGAGGGACAGGTCGCGCTGCGTGACGTCCTGACCCTGAGCCTGTCGTTCGACCACCGCGTGGTCGACGGCGAGCAGGGCGCCCGGTTCCTCGCCGAGCTCGGGGCGCTGCTCGCCGACCCGGCGCTCGCGCTGCTCCTGGTGGGCGACCCGGGCGAACCGGGCGACCCCGGGGCCCCGGACCCCGGCGACCGGGGCGCATCCCGGACGGGGGCGGCCTCGTGACCGCGACCCTGCCGACCGCGCGCAGCACCCCGGGCGTCGGCGACGTCCTGGGGACGACGGTCGACCCGTCCTCGGCGGGCGCCCGCGCCAACGACGCGGCGCAGCGCTCGCTCGTCGCCGGGCTGCGCGAGCGCACGGCCCGCGCCGCGCTCGGCGGCCCCGAGACGTCCCGTACCCGGCACGTCGCTCGCGGCAAGCTGCTGCCGCGCGAGCGCGTCGAGCACCTGCTCGACGAGGGCAGCCCGTTCCTGGAGATCGCGCCGCTCGCGGCCGAGGGGATGCTGGGCGGCGAGTGGCCCGGTGCGGGCGTGATCGCGGGGATCGGGGTCGTCGAGGGGCGCCGTGTCCTGGTCGTGTGCAACGACGCGACCGTCAAGGGCGGCACGTACCACCCGCTCACGGTCAAGAAGCACCTGCGGGCCCAGGAGATCGCGCTCGAGAACAGGCTGCCGTGCATCTACCTGGTCGACTCGGGCGGCGCGTTCCTGCCGCTCCAGGCCGAGGTCTTCCCCGACCGCGACCACTTCGGGCGGATCTTCTACCACCAGGCCCGGCTCTCGGCCGCGGGCGTCCCGCAGATCGCGGCGGTCCTGGGATCGTGCACCGCGGGCGGTGCGTACGTGCCCGCCATGAGCGACGAGACCGTGATCGTGCGGAACCAGGGCACGATCTTCCTGGGCGGCCCACCGCTCGTGAAGGCCGCGATCGGCGAGGTCGTCACGGCCGAGGAGCTGGGTGGCGGCGACCTGCACGCGCGCCGCTCGGGCGTCACGGACCACCTCGCGGAGGACGACGAGCACGCGCTCGCGATCGTGCGCCGCATCGTCTCGACACTCCCGCCGGACCCGGTGCCCGCGTGGGCTGTCCACGAGGGCGCCCCGCCCGTCGTCGGGCAGGACGAGCCCGGCGGGCCGGGCGAGAGCCTGTACGGCGCGGTGCCGGTCGACGTCCAGGCGCCCTACGACGCGCGCGAGATCGTCGCGCGGCTCGTCGACGGCAGCGTGTTCCACGAGTTCAAGCGCGAGTACGGCGACACCCTGGTCACGGGGTTCGCGCACCTGCACGGGCACCCCGTGGGGATCGTCGCGAACAACGGGGTCCTGTTCAGCCCGTCGGCGCTCAAGGGCGCGCACTTCGTCGAGCTGTGCGACCAGCGCGGCATCCCGCTCGTGTTCCTGCAGAACATCTCGGGGTTCATGGTCGGCACCGACGCCGAGGCCGGGGGCATCGCCAAGGACGGCGCCAAGATGGTCACGGCGGTCGCGACGACGCGCGTGCCCAAGCTGACGGTCGTGGTCGGCGGGTCGTTCGGGGCGGGCAACTACTCGATGTGCGGGCGCGCGTACTCGCCGCGGTTCCTGTGGTCGTGGCCCGCGAGCCGGATCTCGGTCATGGGCGGCCCGCAGGCCGCGTCGGTGCTCGCGACGGTCAAGGCCGACCAGCTCGCGGCGCGCGGCGAGCAGTGGGCGCCCGACGACGAGGCCGCCTTCCGTGAGGACATCCGCTCGCGCTACGAGGAGCAGGGCGACCCGTACTACGCCACGGCCCGGCTCTGGGACGACGGCGTCATCGACCCGGCCGACACGCGCCGCGTGCTGGGACTCGCGCTCGACGTGTGCGCCCGCACCCCGCAGGCCCCGACCGAGGGCCCGCGCTTCGGGCTCTTCAGGATGTGAGGGCCATGCTCCCGCTGCGCACCCCCGCCCTGCCCGTCGTCCCCGGGTCGTCAGACCCAGCGAGCACTCCGGGTCCCGCGGGTTCTGACGGCACGAGCACGCGCCCCTTCGGCACGGTCCTGGTCGCCAACCGTGGCGAGATCGCGTGCCGCATCATCGGCACGCTGCGCCGCCTCGGCATCCGCTCGGTCGCGGTCCACAGCGACGCCGACGCCGGCGCGCGGCACGTGTCCCTCGCCGACGTCGCGGTCCGCATCGGCCCGGCCGCCGCGGCCGAGTCGTACCTGAGCGTGCCCTCGATCATCGGTGCGGCCCGCGCGACGGGCGCCGACGCGATCCACCCCGGCTACGGCTTCCTGTCCGAGAACCCCGAGCTCGCGCGGGCCTGCGCGGACGCAGGCATCGTGTTCGTCGGGCCGGGCGTCGAGGCGCTCGAGGCCATGGCCGACAAGATCACGGCCAAGGAGATCGTCGCGGCGCGCGGCGTCCCGGTCGTGCCGGGCAGCACGGGCCGCGACCCCGTGTCCGGCCGGGCGCTCGACGACGAGGCCCTCGCCCGGGCCGCGCGTGACGTCGGCTTCCCGCTGCTCGTCAAGCCCTCGGCGGGCGGCGGCGGCAAGGGCATGCAGGTCGTGACCTCGGCCGAGGACCTGCCGGCCGCGCTCGCGAGCGCCCGCCGCGTCGCGACCCGGTCGTTCGGCGACGGCACGCTGCTCGTCGAGCGCCTCGTCGCCCGACCGCGCCACATCGAGGTACAGGTGCTCGCAGACTCGCACGGCGCCGTCGTGCACCTGGGGGAGCGTGAGTGCTCGCTCCAGCGCCGCCACCAGAAGGTCGTCGAGGAGGCGCCGTCGCCGTTGCTCGACGCCGCGACGCGCGCCCGCATCGGGGAGGCGGCGTGCGAGGTCGCGCGCGGCGTCGACTACGAGGGGGCCGGGACTGTCGAGTTCCTCGTGCCCGCGGACGACCCGGCGACGTTCTTCTTCATCGAGATGAACACGCGGCTGCAGGTCGAGCACCCCGTGACGGAGATGGTCACGGGCCTGGACCTGGTCGAGGCCCAGCTCCGCGTCGCGGCGGGCGAGGCGCTGGGGCTCGCGCAGGAGGACGTCGTCCTGCGGGGCCACGCGATCGAGGCCCGCCTCTACGCCGAGTCCCCGACGCGCGGGTTCCTGCCCGCGACGGGCGAGGTCGTCGCGCTCGTCGAGCCCGACGGCGCCGGCTGGCGTCTCGACAGCAGCCTCACCGAGGGCCTGCGTGTCGGGGGCGACTACGACCCGCTGCTCGCGAAGGCCGTCGCTCACGGCGCCGACCGCGCCCAGGCGCTCGACCGGCTCGACCGCCTGCTCGGGGAGACGGTCGTGCTGGGCGTCGACACCAACGTCGGCTTCCTGCGGGCCCTGCTCGCGGACCCGGACGTCCGGTCGGGGGACCTCGACACGGGGTTGATCGAGCGGTTCGTGGCGGCCGGGGGAGTGCCCCCGGGGACCGCGACCGAGGACGACCTCGTGGCGGTCGCGCTGTGCTCGCTCGCGGAGTCGGACGCCCACCGCGCCGCGCCGCACGCGACCGGCCCGTGGGGCGCGGGCGACGGCTGGCGGCTCAACGCCGCGCCCCGCCCGCGCCGGGTCGTGCTGCTCGCCCCGGCCGAACAGCCGCACGAGGTGACCGTGACCGGAGACGTGAGCGACGCCGTCGTGCACGTGGACGGTGGCGCAGAGCCGGGTTCAGCCCGGCGAGCCTCGCTGACACCTGGCGAGGGGCACGCGTGGCGGCTGGTCGTGGACGGAGTGGGCGAGACCGTGCACCTCGCGACCGGCGCCGACGGGAGCGTCTGGCTCGCTCGCGACGGACGGGTCGTACAGGTCGCCGTCCCGACGCGCGCCGAGCGCCTCGCGCGCCGCGCGGCCGCACGCCGCGACGACTCCGCGCGCACCGACGGCCTGACCAGCCCCGACGTCCGCGCGGGAATGCCCGGCACGGTCGTCGCGGTCGCCGTCACCGACGGCGAGACCGTTGCCGCAGGCACGGTCCTCGTGGTGGTCGAGGCCATGAAGATGGAGCACCCGCTCGCGGCTCCGCACGCGGGCGTCGTGCGGCTCACGACCCGCCCGGGCGACCTGGTGCGGCGCGACGAGGTGGTCGCCCGCGTCGAACCACTGCCCGACGACGCCGCTCCCGCCCCGGCGGACGAGCGCACGACCCTGCAGCACCCCCAGGCCGATATCCCGGCCGTCCCCGTCCCCTCCCACACCCCAGGAGCGCCATGAACACCGAGCTCACCGACGAGCAGCGCAAGCTCAGCGACACCGTGCGAGAGTTCGCGGACACCGTCGTCGCGCCCGCCGCGTACCAGTACGACACCGAGCGCCGCCTGCCGCTCGACATCATCCGCGAGATGGGCGACCTGGGGCTCTTCGGTCTGCCGTTCCCCGTCGAGCACGGCGGCCAGGGCAAGGACTACCTGTCGCTGTGCCTCGCGGTCGAGGCCCTCGCGCGGGTCGACCAGAGCATCGCCGTGACGCTGGAGGCCGGTGTCGGGCTCGGGATCATGCCGATCGCCCGGCACGGGACCGCGGCGCAGCGCGAGCGGTGGCTGCCGGACCTCGTCACGGGGCGGGCGCTCGCGGCGTTCGGGCTGACCGAGGCCGAGGCGGGCTCGGACGCCGGGGCCACGCGCACGACGGCGCGGCACGAGACCGGGCCCGACGGCGGCGCCGGGGTGTGGGTCATCGACGGCAGCAAGCAGTTCATCACCAACTCCGGGACGCCCATCACGAGCGTCGTCACGGTCACGGCGGTCACGGGTGAGGAGACCCGGGCCGACGGGACCGTGAAGAAGGAGCTGTCGAGCATCCTCGTGCCCTCGGGGACGAAGGGGTTCACGGTCGGGCCGGCGTACGACAAGGTCGGGTGGCACACGTCCGACACCCACCCGCTGACGTTCGACGACGTCCGGGTCCCCGAGGCGAACCTGCTGGGCGAGCAGGGGCGCGGGTACGCGAACTTCCTGCGCGTGCTCGACGAGGGCCGCGTCGCGTTCGCGGCGCTCGCCACCGGGGCTGCCCAAGGGTGTCTGGAGGAGGCGCTGCGGTACGCGCGGACGCGCAACGTGTTCGGTCGCGACATCGGCTCGAACCAGCACATCGCGTTCACGCTCTCGCGCATGGCGGCCCGCGTCCACCAGGCACGGCTCTGCTACTACGACGCGGCGTCGAAGCTCGCGAACGACGTCCCGTTCAAGGTCGAGGCGTCGATCGCGAAGCTCGTGGGCAGCGAGGCGGCCATGGCCAACGCGCGCGACGCGGCGCAGATCTTCGGCGGCTACGGGTTCCTCAACGAGAACCCCGTGGCCCGCCACTACCGCGACTCCAAGGTGCTCGAGATCGGGGAGGGGACGTCCGAGGTGCAGCTCATGATCATCGCGCGCGGCCTGGGTCTCACGGCATAGGCCACGGTCGACAAGGAGGTTCCGCGCGGTCGAGAACGAGGTCGTGGTCGATATCCCGGCCAGAACGACCGCAACCCCGTTCTCGACCGGACGTCCGACGACGACCACCAGAAGGAAGGAGTGCAGGATGCGGGAGATCGCGCAGCGCGGGCTCTACTACGACGAGCTCGAGACCGACGTCCGCTACGTCCACAGCCCGGGCCGCACGCTGACCGAGGCCGACAACGTGCTGTTCACGACCCTGACCATGAACACCCAGTCGCTCCACCTCGATGCGGCATGGGCCGCGACCCAGCCGTTCGGGCAGCGGCTCGTGAACTCGATGCTCACGCTCTCGACGCTCGTCGGGGCCTCGGTCGCGCAGCTCACGCAGGGCACGATCGTCGCCAACCTCGGGTTCGCCGAGGTCGCGTTCCCGCACCCGGTGTTCCACGGCGACACCCTGTACTCCTCGACGGTCGTCCTGGAGAAGCGGCCGTCGGCCTCGCGGCCCGGTCAGGGCGTCGTGACGCTCGAGCACCGCGGCCACAACCAGGACGGAGCGCTCGTGGCGCGGGCCGTGCGGTCGACGCTCGTGTGGACCCGCGCGGCGCACGAGGCGGCCCGCGCCGCCGCACAGGCCGAGCCGGACGTGGTGGCGCGCGACGCCGTCGGGCAGGAGGGCGGTGCACCGTGACGACCTTCGACCTGGGGCCCGCGCTCCTCTTCTGCCCTGCCGACCGGCCCGACCGGTACCGCAAGGCCGCGGACCGCGCCGACGCCGTGATCCTCGACCTCGAGGACGCCGTCGCGCCGGACGCCAAGGCCGCGGCGCGCGACGCGCTGCTCGCCGAGCCCCTCGACCCGGCGCGGACGATCGTGCGGGTCAACGCGGTCGGGACCCCGGACCACACGGCCGACCTGGCCGCGCTCGCGCGCACCGCCTACCGGACCGTCATGGTCCCCAAGGTCGACGAGCGGCTGCCGCTCGACCTCGGCGGGCTGCGCGTGGTCGCACTGTGCGAGACGGCCGCAGGCGTCCTGGCCGCCCCCGCACTGGCCCGGCGGCCGGGGGTCGTCGCACTGATGTGGGGCGCCGACGACCTCGTCGCGTCGCTCGGCGGGACGTCGAGCCGGTTCCCCGACGGGACCTACCGCGACGTCGCGCGTGCCGCCCGGTCCGCGGTGCTGCTCGCCGCGGGGGCAGCGGGCGTCGCGGCGGTCGACGCGGTGCACCTCGCGATCGACGACCTCGACGGGCTGCGCGACGAGGCGCTCGACGCCGCAGCCGTCGGCTTTGCCGCGACCGCGTGCATCCACCCCTCGCACGTCCCCGTCGTGCGGGCCGCGTACGCGCCGTCGCCGGGCAGCGTCGCGGCCGCCCGCGCGCTGCTCGCCGCGGCCACCGGGCACGACGGCGTGTTCGTGCACGACGGCGTGATGATCGACGGCCCCTCGTTGCGGCACGCCGAGGCCGTGCTGCGACGGGCGCGCGCGGCTGCCGGGTCCCACGCACCTCCGGTCGGTACCACCCAGCCCGGCGGCACGACCGCCCCCACCCCGTCCCCAGCCCTCCGCACAGGAAGCAGGCCGACATGACGACCGACGGAACCCGCCCGGCGAGCGACCGCGCCCCGGCCGCCGGGACGACCCCGCACGCACCCGGTGTCAGACGCCACCCCGACGCGGCCACCGCCCTCGAGAGCCTGCTGCGTGACGGCATGACGATCGCGGTCGGCGGGTTCGGCCTGTGCGGCATCCCGTCCGACCTCATCGAGGCCGTGCGCGACTCGGGGGTGCGCGGGCTCACCGTGGTGTCCAACAACATGGGCGTCGACGGCAAGGGGCTCGGGCTGCTGCTCGAGAGCGACCAGGTCGACAAGGTCCTGTCGTCCTACGTGGGCGAGAACAAGCTGTTCGCGCAGCGGTACCTCGACGGCGACCTCGAGGTCGAGTTCGTGCCGCAGGGCACGCTCGCCGAGCGCCTGCGCGCGGGCGGTGCCGGCATCCCCGCGTTCTACACCGCCACAGGCGTCGGGACACCGGTCGCCGAGGGCAAGCCCGTCGAGGAGTTCGACGGGCGCCGCTACGTCCTCGAACGCGGCATCGTCGCCGACCTCGCCCTGGTGCACGCGCACCGCGCCGATCCCTACGGCAACCTCACCTACCGGTTCACGGCCCGCAACTTCAACCCGCTCGTCGCGACCGCCGGGCGCGTCACGGTGGTCGAGGCCGAGATCCTCCTGGACGAACCCCTCGACCCCGACGTCGTCGTCACGCCCGGGATCTTCGTCGACCGGCTCGTGCCCGCGCGGCCACGGGTCAAGGACATCGAGCAGCGCACGGTGCGGCCGCGCGCGGTCGGCTCGGGAGCGGCCGACGGCGCCGCGCCGCCCGCCGTGCCCGCTCCCGCGGGAAAGGACGCCTGACATGCCCTGGGACCGGGACGAGATGGCTGCGATCGCCGCGGCCGAGCTGCACGACGGCGACTACGTGAACCTCGGGATCGGCATCCCCACCCTCGTCGCGAACCACCTGCCGCCGGGCGTGTCCATCACGCTGCAGAGCGAGAACGGGATGCTGGGCATCGGCCCCTTCCCGGTCGAGGGCGACGAGGACGCCGACCTCGTCAACGCGGGCAAGCAGACCGTCACGGCCCTGCCCGGCGCGAGCTACTTCGACTCCGCGACGTCGTTCGCCATGATCCGCGGCGGTCACGTCGACATCGCGATCCTCGGGGCCCTGGAAGTCTCCGAGACCGGGGACCTGGCGAACTGGACCGTGCCCGGCAGGCTCGTCAAGGGCATGGGCGGGGCCATGGACCTCGTCGCGGGCACGCCCCGGATCGTCGTGCTCATGGACCACGTGGCGCGCGACGGGTCGCCCAAGCTCCGGCACGAGTGCGCGCTGCCCCTCACGGGCGAGGGCGTGGTGGACCGGATCATCACGGACCGCGCGGTGTTCGACGTCCTGCCCGGCGTCGTACCAGAACCAGCGGGGGCTCGCGGTCACGCCGGTCCCGACACCCCGCGGCGGCGTCTCGTGCTGAGAGCCGTCGCGCCCGACGTGACCCTCGACGACGTGCGGTCCGCGACCGAGGCGAGCTACGTCGTCGGGCTGGAAGAAGCGGGAGCCCCGGCCGGAGCGACCGTTCCCGCACAGTCCGGCACCGGACACCAGGAGGAGTCATGACCGTCGTCGTGGGGTATGCGCGCACCCCTTTCGTGCGCTTCAACGGTGCGTTCGCGACCGTGCCCGCCGCCGTCCTGGGGGCCCACGCGCTGGGCGCGGCGCTCGCGGACGCGAGGCTCACGCCCGACGACGTCGAGCTCGTCCTCGCCGGGCAGGTGCTCCAGGGCGGGGCCGGGCAGAACCCCGCGCGGCAGGCCGCTGTCGGCGCGGGCGTGCCCTTCTCGGTGCCTGCGATGACGCTCAACGCGGTGTGCCTGTCGGGGATGGAGGCCGTGGTGCAGGCGCACCGGCTGATCGCCGCGGGCGAGGCGCAGGTCGTCGTGGCCGTGGGGCAGGAGTCCATGAGCCTCGCGCCGCACGCGTGGGTCGGGTCGCGCGCGGGCCAGAGGTTCGGCGACGTGACCCTCGTGGACACGCTCGCGCACGACGGGCTGCGCGACGCGTTCGAGCGGGAGTCGATGGGGCTCAGCACCGAGCGGCACGGCGAGGGGCTCGCGATCGGCCGGGAGGCGCAGGACGCGTTCGCGGCGGCGTCGCACGCGCGGGCCGCTGCGGCCGCGGACTTCCTGCGCGGTGAGATCGCGCCCTTCCAGACGCCGGGGCGCGGTGGTCGGCTCGTCGACGCGGACGACGGCGTGCGCGCCGACACCACGGTCGAGGTCCTCGCGCGGCTCCGCCCCGCCTTCCGTGAGGACGGCACCATCACGGCCGGGAACGCCTCGCAGATCTCCGACGGCGCCGCGGCCCTCGTCCTCGTGAGCGACGAGGAGGCCGCGCGGCGCGGGCTGACCGGCGCACGCCTCCTCGGGCACGCGCTCGTCGCCGGGCCCGACGTCTCGCTGCACGCGCAGCCCGCGAACGCGATCCTCGCGGCCTGCGGGCGCGCCGGTCTCGCGGTCGGCGAGCTGTCGGCGGTCGAGATCAACGAGGCCTTCGCCGCGGTGGCCCTCGCATCGACGGACCTGCTGGGTGTCGACCCCGCGATCGTCGACGCCAACGGCGGCGCGATCGCGCTCGGGCACCCGATCGGGGCGTCGGGAGCGCGGATCGTGGGTCACCTCGCGCGGCGGCTCGCGGCGCTGGGCGGCGACGCCGTGGGCGCGGCGGCGTTGTGCGGCGGCGGGGGACAGGGGTCGGCGGTGGTGCTGCAGGGGTAGGGCGCGAGGCCGTCCTCGTCGAGCGTGCAGTTCGGGTGGTCAGCGGCCGCTGGGAACGACCCGAACTGCACACTCGACGAACGCGCCCGCGGCGGGAGCCAGCGCTACAGGTCGCCCTTGCGCTGCAGGTACCGCATGGCGCCCCAGCCGATCGGGATGCGGGCCCAGTAGGTCGCGACGCGGAAGAGGATCGTGGCCGAGGTGGCGATCGCGGGCGGGATCCCCGCGGCGGTCAGGCCGGCGGTCAGGGCGATCTCGATCGTGCCCAGGCCGCCGGGAGTCGGGACCGCAGCACCCGCCGCGTTGCCGACGAGGTAGATCACGGCCACGTCGACGAGCGCGAGCTCCTGGCCGAACGCCGCGAGGGCCGCGTCGAACGCGAGCACGTAGCCGAGCGTCATGACGATGTTCCCGCCGAAGCCGAGGGCCAGTCGGCCCGGCTGGCTGAGCATCTCGGACAGGCGCGGCCACACCTGCTGCACGGTCGGCCTGATCTTCGCGAGCACCCAGCGCCGCACGGCGGGGACGAGCAGCGTCGCGATCACCGCGAGGGCCACACCGGTGATGGCGAGCAGGACGGTCGTCGACGGCAGGCTGATGAGCCCGCCCGAACGGGTCGTCATCGACAGGACGACGAGCAGCAGGATCGTGATGACGAACTGGGAGACCTGCACGAGGGCGACGGTCGCGACGGCCATGGGGGCCGAGACGCCGCGCTTGGTCAGCATGCGCAGGTTGAGCGCTGCGGGCCCGATCCCGGCGGGGGCCGCGAGGGCGACGAACGACCCGGCCATCTGGGTGAGCGTCGCCCGGATCATGGGGAGCCGGACGGGCGAGAAGGCCACGAACGTCAGGGCTGCGCCGAACCAGGTGAGGATGCCCAGAGCGAACGAGATGACGGCCCACCACGGGTTCGCCTGGGAGACGGCCTCGGTGATCTGCTGGAAGTTCATGGTCGTGACGACCACGGTCACGGCGACGATCGTCAGGGTCAGCGTGATGATCGTCCGGGCCCCGAAGCGCGTGATGCGCTGGGGTTCGACGTCGGTCTCGGGCAGGCGCTCGACGAGCGCCGCGCGCAGGTCCTTGAAGAGCGCCTTGTTGGCACGCATCTCCTCGCGCGTGCTCACGGGCAGCGCGATCGACTGGAGCAGCGGCCCGATCGCCGCGATGTCCTCGTTGGGCAGCACGCTCACGGCCGAGGCCACGGCCCGTTCGGCACCCACGCGCAGCGCGAGGAGAGCGACCATCTGCGTGAGGTCCATGCGACGCGACAGCTCGGACGACGCGATGTCTCCCTGCTCCCAGCCGGTCAGCCAGACCTTGACCTCGGAGTCGTCCGGGCCGCTCCGGGGGCTCAGGTCGACGGTCGCGGACCCGGTGCCCGGGCCCGTCCCGGCAGGGTGTGTCGCGGCCCCGCCCGGTTCGCCACGGCTCACGAGCATGACGTCGGAGGTCAGGGCCCGGTGCGAGAGCCCGGCGTCGTGCGCGAGCTGGATCTGGTGCCAGGCCTCGGTGAGGACGGCGTCGGTGACCTCGTCGTCGGGCAGGTCGCGCAGCGAGACCGCGCCCACCGCGTGCTCCTGGACCAGGATCATCGAGTCGTCGGACTCGGCCACGCCGAGCAGGCGCGGCGTGCGGACGCCCGCGGCGCGGGCGGCGTAGGCGAGGAGCGCGGTGCGCTCGGCGACGGCCTTGAGCGAGATCGCTGCGCGGCCCTCGATGCCGCGCAGCCGGAGGGAGCGCCAGAGCCGGGTGAGGAAGCCGACGACCTGTCGGTCGCCGTCGAGCACGACGACGTCACGTCGCACCCCGTCCTCGGTGAACATCGCGTAGACGCGGTTGTCCCCGGAGCGCGTGAGGGCGATCGCGGCGGGGTCGGAGGGAGCCTCGGCCGGCTCCCGGACTCCTTCGCCGAGGGCACCCGAGAGGTGGTCGCCCGTGATGCGCGCGTCGGCGGTCAGCGCGGAGTCCTCGTCGGACCCCGCGACACGGACGATGCCGACGTGCACCTCGGCCGTGATCTCGCCGTCGGCGTTGACCTCGGTGATGGGGTCGTCGGCCGCCTCGGCGAGCTCGGCGGGCTGGGACACGTCGCGGACGCGGACGAGGGCGGTCGGCGAGTAGCCGGCGCGACGGACGCCGTCGACCAGGTGTGGGCCGTAGGCGCGCTCGCTGCGGACGCCGGAGACCCAGCGGACCGTGTTGCCGGCGATGCGGCCGAGCAGGAGCGTGATGATCGCCCCGGGGAGCGAGACCTGGGCCGTGATGAGGACGACGCCGAGCGCGATGAACAGCAGGTTCCAGGACCAGGCGACCGTCCGGCGCCGGGTGCGCGGGCCCGCTGCGGTGAGCAGCCCGCTGATCGCGGCGACGTAGCCGGGGATGCTGAGGTGCCACTCGCCCCGGATCCGGACCGAGAGGCCTTGGATGAGGTCGTCGGAGCCGAACGTCATGACCGAGAACGTGACGGCGATGCCCAGGATCATGCCCAGCGCGGCCGCGGCGATCGACTCGACGACCTGCCGCCCGAGCTTGCGGATCCCCAGCTCGATCAGGACCGCCGTGGGGATCGCGAGCGTCACGAGACCTTCGAGGACCGCGACGGGGATGAAGAGGATCCTCGCGAGGAGGTCGGAGAACCCCTGGACGTCCTCGGCGACGCCCGCGGTGGTGCCGTGCGCGTACACGGACATGAACAGGACGAGCGCGACGCCCAGCGCGCACAGCACGATCCCCACGAGGTCGCTGGGGTGGCGGACGCGTGCCTCAGGGGTGTCGACGACCATGACGGTCGGGTCGGTGCCGTCGCCCACCGGGCGAGGGGTCGCGAGGAACGAGCGGAACGAGCGGGGGTCCGGGGCGGGGGGCTCGCCGGAGCGTGACCCGACCTCGTGCACCTGCGGGCGCGGCTCGGCCGTCGCCGGAGGACCGGCCGGGTCGTGAGCGCGCGCAGACATGCTTGCGAGTCTAGGGCTGAGGGTCCCGGGAGGCGCGGTATTACGCCACTTTCGGACGGGTGATTTGCCCGCTTGCTCCCGGTGCTCGGGGGCCTTCGACGCGCGAGTGTGACCAACGTCCAGCACGATGAACGCAGGCAGCGCTCCCACCTGACCTGCGACGACGAGGATCGCGGGCGTCGACGATCAGGTGCTCGGCGCACGACACGAACGGTGGTGGGCTCGTGGTCCGCAGCAGGGGCAGGGTGAGCGGCAGCGACGTGCACGAGCTGCCCAACGCGTTCAAGAACGTCTGGTGGCTCCCGGTGGTGCGCGGCGTGCTCCTGGTGGTCCTGGGGCTGCTGCTCATGATCCAGCCGCTCGAGGCGCTCGAGACGCTGCGCTGGGTGTTCGGGATCTTCCTCGTCGCGGACGCGGCCCTCGTCGCGGCCCAGGGGCTGGCCCACCGCAAGCAGGTGGGCTGGCGGTGGTGGCTCGCGCAGGCGGTCGTCGACGTGCTCTTCGGGGTCGCGATCCTGTTCTGGCCCGACCTCAGCTCGACCGCGCTCTACTACGTCCTGGTCGTGTGGGTCCTGGTCCTGGGGATCACGGCGGTCGTGGGGGCTGCGGGGCTGGTGCGCAACCGTGACCTGGGATGGCCGTGGATGCTCACGGTGGGCATCGTGTCGGCGCTGTTCGGCCTGCTCCTCGTCACGCGCCCGGTGGACTCGGGCGACGTCCTGAGCCTCACGGTCGTCGTGTTCGGGTTGTACGCGTTCGTCGCGGGGGCGATCCACGTGGTCTCGGGCTTCGGGGTCCGTTCGGTCGCGCGCGAGCTCGCGGACCTGCGTGCGCAGGCGGTCGCGGCCGGTGTGGTCGTCACGGGCGGGTCGGTCCTGGGGGCCGGGCCGTCGGCCCCGGTGGTCGCGGAGGCGGCAGCGGCGCCCGCCCCGGTCCCGGGTGCGCCCTCCGGCCCGACGACGGAGCTCACCCCGGGCGGGGACGTCGCGGGCGAGGTGGCCGGGGCGGGCGACGCGCCGACCGGCGACCCGCTCCCGGCCGGTGACCCGGACGAGGGGACCTGGTCGGGCGAGCCGGGCTCCGGCGTCGGGCGGGGGACGGCCGACCGCTGAGCGAGGGGGATGACAGCGCTGCCACAATGACGCGACGCGCCGTGAAACGGCCGTGACGCACCGGAACGTACTCCTGGGTAACTTCACCCGTGTGACCTGTCTCACCATGTGGAGAGTGGGGTTACGACCGGGTAACAACATGACCGGAACCGCGCCGTCTTGCGCTTTCGGGGTGCTTGACCGAAACAACTGTGTGTTAGACATCACGCACCTTGGTCACAGCGCCAGGTCGTGGGAGCGCCACCGCGCACCCACCTGACGACCCCGAAGAAGAGGTGTGACGGATGACGACCGTTTCCAGGAAGCGGCTCCTCGCCGCAACGGCGGGCATCGCCGTCGTGACGCTCACGCTCACGGCGTGCGGCAGCGGCGGGAACGACGACGACGGTGGCGGCGGCGCGAGCGCCGGTGGCGCACTGACCATCGGCACGACCGACAAGGTCACGACGCTCGACCCGGCGGGCTCCTACGACAACGGGTCCTTCGCGGTCATGAACCAGGTGTTCCCGTTCCTCCTGAACACCCCCTACGGCAGCCCCGACGTCGAGCCCGACATCGCGGAGTCCGCCGAGTTCACCGGTCCCACCGAGTACACCGTGAAGCTCAAGCCGGGCCTCAAGTTCGCCAACGGCAACGACCTCACGTCCTCCGACGTGAAGTTCACGTTCGACCGGCAGGTCGCGATCAACGACGAGAACGGCCCCGCCTCGCTGCTCTACAACCTGGCGGGCGTCGCCGCGCCCGACGACACGACCGTCGTCTTCACGCTCACGTCGCCCGACGACCAGGTCTTCCCGCAGATCCTGTCGAGCCCGGCCGGCCCCATCGTCGACGAGGAGGTGTTCGCGGCCGACGCACTGACGCCGGACGCCGACATCGTCGCGGGCAAGGCGTTCGCCGGCCAGTACTCGATCGCGAAGTACGACTTCAACAACCTCATCTCCTACGAGGCCAACCCCGACTACCAGGGCGTGCTCGGCAAGGCCGCGACCGCCAAGGTCAACACCAAGTACTACGCCGACGCGTCCAACCTGAAGCTGGACATCCAGGAGGGCAACATCGACGTCGCCTTCCGCAGCCTGTCCGCGACCGACATCGACGACCTGCGGGGCAACGACAAGGTCAAGGTCGTCGACGGCCCCGGCGGCGAGATCCGCTACATCACGTTCAACTTCGACTCCCAGCCCTACGGCGCCAAGGCCGAGGGTGCCGACCCGGCCAAGGCCCTCGCCGTGCGCCAGGCCGTCGCCGGCCTGATCGACCGCGAGGCCATCGCGAGCCAGGTCTACAAGGGCACCTACACGCCCCTGTACTCGTACGTCCCCGCAGGCCTGACCGGAGCCGTCGAGCCGCTCAAGGAGCTCTACGGCGACGGCCAGGGCGGGCCCGACGCCGACAAGGCCAAGGCAGCCCTCGAGGCAGCCGGGGTCACGGTCCCCGTCGTGCTCGACCTGCAGTACAGCAACGACCACTACGGGCCGTCCTCCGGTGAGGAGTACGCGCTCATCAAGGACCAGCTCGAGGAGAGCGGCCTGTTCACGGTCAACCTGCAGACGACCGAGTGGGTCCAGTACGCCAAGGACCGCACGGCCGACGTCTACCCCGCGTACCAGCTCGGCTGGTTCCCGGACTACTCCGACGCCGACAACTACCTCACGCCGTTCTTCCTCCAGGAGAACTTCCTCGCGAACCACTACGACGACCAGGAGGTCAACGACCTGATCCTCCAGCAGGCCGCCACGCCCGACGCGGCAGCACGCACGTCCCTCATCGAGGAGATCCAGGCCAAGGTCGCCGAGGACCTCTCGACCGTCCCGTACCTCCAGGGCGCGCAGGTCGCGGTCGTCGGCACCGGCGTCGAGGGGACCGAGAAGACGCTCGACGCGTCCTTCAAGTTCCGCTACGGAGCGCTCTCGAAGGGCTGACCCCACAGGCGCTCGGGGTGGTGGGGGCGCCCGCGGGCGGACCCCCCCCCGCCCGCCCG
>NZ_JBHUAD010000037.1:0-23081 GCF_042789955.1 Oerskovia sp. NPDC056781 | reverse complement strand
GCGCAGGACCCACGGGTCCGGCGCACCGCCCTCCGTCGTCCTCGGTGCGGTGTGCGCGACACCCCACGGACCACGACCGCTCCGTCCTGGGTGTCCGGGAAGAGGGACCCGGCGTCTCGGTTCGTGGACGTGCTGCGGGGCGCCTCCCTCTTCTCGGACGGCACGCCGTGACGTCGCGACGGGCGCCGCTGCCTGCTGCGATACCCCACGGCAACTACTGCCAGTAGAGAGATGGGGAGTTCTCTCCATCCAGTGGATGACAGACCTGCCTCCGCGTGCCGCTATCCTTTCACCCGCGACGGGTAGGGGCACCTGGCAGGAGGGGCCCTGGGGACACCGGTGGCACCACTCGCACCCACGGAGATTCTGTGACCTTTCTAGCCCGGCTCCACGACAAGCGACGGTCGATCGCCTCGGTGAGCACCGTGTCGGTCTTCTCAGCGCTCCTCGTCGCCTTCGCGGTCACGTACGACGGTCAGGCGACGGCCGACGTCGAGCTCAACGACTCCGGTGTGTGGGTCACCCGGACCTCGGGCGGGGCGCTGGGGCGGTTCAACTTCGAGTCCCAGGCGCTCGACGGCTCGATGCTCGCAGGTTCCGCGTCGTTCGACGTGCTCCAGAACGCGGGCAAGGTGCTCCTGGTCGACGACGGCGCAGGCTCCGTGAGCCCCGTGGACGTGGCACGTCTCAAGCTCGTCGGCTCGGTACGTCCCCCGACGGGGGCGGACGTGGCGATGGGCGGCTCGAGCGTCGCGGTCCTCGACGGCGAGGAGGGGCTGCTGTGGGTGCTGCCGTTCGCCGGCGCGACCTCGTTCGACCCCGAGACCACCGAGCCGGTCGCCGAGGTCGGCGGCAAGGGAGTCGTCCAGGTGTCCCAGGACGGCACGGTCTACGCGCTGGTTCCGGCGACGGGCGAGCTGACGAAGGTCTCGACCGCGGCCACCGGCACGGCGCAGGAGGTCACGACCTCGAAGGTGCCGGTCGCGAAGGGGGACGAGGTCGAGCTCACGACCGTCGGGTCGGCGCCCGTCGTCCTGAACCGGACGCAGTCGGAGCTCGTCCTGCCGAGCGGTGACGTCGTCCCGCTCGAGGACGGGTCGCAGGCGCGGCTCCAGCAGCCGGGCCCTCAGACCGCCGACGTCGCCGTGGCGACCGCCTCGGGTCTCGTGCTGCAGCCGATGGACGGAGGGGACTCGGTCACGCGTGCGGCGTCGGGGGTGCCCTCGGCGCCCATCCAGCTCAACGGGTGCACCTACGGCGCCTGGTCGCAGACCGGTCAGGTGCTGCGCGACTGCGACGGCACGGACAACGACCTCGACAAGCGCCTCGAGGGCCTGGACCCGCAGAGCCGCCTGGAGTACCGGGTCAACCGCAAGGCGATCGTGCTGAACGACCTGTCGGCAGGCACCGTGTGGATGGCCGCCGAGGAGTACCAGAAGGTCGACGACTGGGACCTCGTCCTTCCCGAGCAGGCGGAGGGCGAGGAGTCCGACGCCGAGCTGACGACCCCGGAGCAGGTCGACCAGTTCGTCCTGGACCGCTCGCAGCCCAACCAGCCGCCGCTGCCCCAGGACGACGTCTTCGGTGCACGACCCGGGCGGACCACCCTGCTGCCCGTGCTGGGCAACGACATCGACCCGGACGGCGACGTCATGACGGCGACGCTTGCGGGCGAGAGCCCCGACGGCGCCCAGGTGCAGTCGGTGCTCGGAGGCGCGGCGCTGCAGGCGATCGTCCCGGAGGACGCCGGGAAGGGAGCCTCCTCGTTCCGGTACGCGGTCTCCGACGGCCGCGGTGGCGTGGCCGAGGCGAGCGTGCGGCTCAACGTCTCGCCGTGGAGCGAGAACGCGCCCCCCGAGCAGACCGGTGAACCCGTCCTCGTGGTCGAGCAGGGCAAGACCGCCGAGATCAAGGTGCTCCCCTTCTTCCGCGACCCCGACGGCGACGACCTGTACCTCGCCGCGGCGACGGCGACCTCGGCGGGCGACGAGGTGCGTTCGCGCCCGGACGGGACCGTGGTGTTCCGCGACGGCGCGGGCTCGACGGGACGCAAGACGGTCACCGTGACCGTCGCCGACGGCATGGGCGGGGTCTTCGAAGGCGTCCTGCACGTCGACGTGTCGGGTGCGGGCCAGCTGCCGCCCGTCGCGGTCGCGGACCACGTCGTGGTGCCCGCCGGCCAGCCGGTGCTGGTCGAGCCGCTCCTCAACGACTACGACGCGAACGGTGACGAGCTGCGTCTCGCGAGCGTCTCGGAGTCCGCTCCGGCGCAGATCACGCCCAACTACGGGTCCGGGACGTTCCAGTTCCTCTCGAACGAACCGCGGTCCTACGACCTGACCTACCAGGTCTCGGACGGCCCCAACGCGACGACAGGGCTGGTCCGCGTGGACGTCCTGCCCGCCTCGGCGGCCGAAGGCCCGCCGATCGTGGTCTCGGACACCGCGCTGCTGCCCTCTGGCGGCAAGACGCTGGTCGACGTGCTCGCCAACGACACCGACCCCGGGGGCGGCGTCCTCGTGGTCCAGTCGGTCAGCGTCCCCGACGACGCGGGGGTCTCGGTCGCGGTCCTGGCCCACCAGATGCTCCGGATCACCGAGATCCGCCGACTCGACGCACCCGTGACGATCGAGTACACGGTCTCCAACGGGACCCAGACCACGGTCGGGCAGGTCCGCGTCGTGCCCGTGCCGTCGCCGACCAGGCTGCAGCCGCCGAACGCGGTCGCCGACGAGGCCACGGTGCGCGTGGGGGACGTCGTCACGATCCCGGTCCTCAAGAACGACACGCACCCGGACGGGCTCGAGCTGTTCCTCCAGGACGAGTTCGAGCAGGGCGTCCCACCCGAGCAGGGTGAGCTCTTCGTGTCCGAGGGACAGGTGCGGTTCAAGGCGGGCGCCGAGGCAGGAACCGCCTATGCCATCTACCGGGTCCGGGACAAGAACGGCCAGGAGGACTCCGCCCAGCTCACGATCCACATCCGGGACGGCAAGGAGAACTCGCCGCCGCAACCGCAGACGCTGCAGGCGCGCGTGCTCACCGGTGCGACCGTCCGGATCGCGGTCCCGCTCGACGGGATCGACCCGGACGGCGACTCGGTCCAGCTCACGGGCATCGCGACCCCGCCGGCCAAGGGCACCGCGGAGGTCACGGACCGCTTCATCGACTACAAGGCCGCCGACGGTGCGACAGGGTCGGACTCCTTCACCTACTCGGTGCTCGACGCGCGAGGCATGGTCGCCACGGGAACGGTCCAGGTGGGCATCTCCGCGCCTCCGGCCACGAACCAGAGCCCCGTCGCGGTCGACGACCTGGTCACCGTGCGCCCCGGCCGGACCGTCGCGGTCCCCGCGCTCGCCAACGACACCGACCCCGACGGGGACCAGATCTCCCTGGTCCCGGCCGCGCTCGAGGCCGACAAGTCGCTCGACGCCGAGGTCGTGGGGAACGACCGGGTCGTCCTGACGAGCCCCACCGAGGCGGGCAGCACGACGTTCTACTACGGGATCCAGGACTCCAAGGGGGCGCGCGCCGCGGCGGCGATCACGGTCCTCGTGGACCAGGACGCTCCGCTGCTGGCCCCCGTCGCCCGTGACGACACGGTCCCGATGTCCGCGGTCCTGGGACAGACGAGCGTCGAGGTCGCGGTGCTCGACAACGACGACGACCTGGACGGCGCCGCCTCCGAGCTCACGGTCAGCACCGACGCAGGGACGGCGAAGGCCAACCCCGACGGCACCCTGAGCGTGACGTTGACCGAACAGCGTCAGGTCCTCACGTACGTCGTGACCGACGTCGACGGCCTCTCCTCCAAGGCGTTCGTCCACGTCCCCGGAATGACCGAGCAGGTCCCCGTCCTGCGTCCGGGCATCGTGCCGCTCGAGGTCCCCTCGGGCGAGCCGCTGCCGATCGACATCACCGACTACGTCCTGGTCAAGGAGGGGAGCACCCCTCGCCTGACCGACGAGAAGAAGGTCGTGCCGCTCAACGGCACCGCGGCGGTCACGGACGCCACGAACCTCGTCTACACCTCCGACCCCGAGTACGTGGGAACGGCGTCGGTCACGTTCGAGGTCACCGACGGCTCCGGACCTGACGACCCCGAGGGGCACAAGGCGTTGCTGACGCTGCCGATCTCGGTGCTGCCCCCCGCCAACCTGCCTCCCGAGCTCGGCGCGCCCAACGTCGACGTGGCGGCCGGCGAGGAGGGATCGGTCGACCTCGGCCGGTTCGCGACCGACCCCGACGGCGACTCGCTGACGTACAAGGTGGGCGCGGTCCCCGCTGGACTCACGGTCAGCGTGAGCGGCTCGACCGCGACCATCCAGGCCACCCCGGAGGTCGCCAAGGGCACCACGCTCTCCGTCCCGATCTCGGTGACCGACGGTGGGCACCCGCCCGTCGACGGGTCGCTGACGGTCAAGGTCGTGGCGTCCACGCGCCCGTTGGCCAAGGCCAACGACGACACGGTCGACAAGGCCCACCAGGGCAAGGCGGTGCCGGTCGACGTCCTCGCCAACGACAGCAACCCGTTCCCGGAGACCCCGCTCAAGATCACCGCGGTGACCGTCGACACGGGCGAGGGCACGCCCGCGATCAACGGCGACAAGATCACCGTCACGCCCAAGGACACGTTCTTCGGCGTCATGGTCGTCCGGTACCGCGTCCAGGACGCGACCAAGGACCCCGACCGCGAGGTCGAGGGACGCATCCAGATCAACGTCCAGGGACGCCCCGACGCGCCGGGCAAGCCGACCGTCGAGGAGGTCCGGTCCAAGACGGTCGTCCTGAGCTGGGAGCCGCCTGCCAACAACGGGGCCGAGATCACGGGGTACACCGTGACGTCGAACAACGGCTACAGCAAGGCGTGCGGCACCACGACGTGCACCCTCGACGGCCTGACGAACAACGTCAGGTACACCTTCACGGTGGTCGCCACGAACGAGGTCAACGACTCGGACGCGTCGGTCCCGTCGGCCGAGGCGCGTCCGGACGAGAAGCCCGACCCGCCGGCGCCCCCGACCGTCGAGTTCGGTGACAAGTCGCTCAAGATCTCGTGGGTCAACAAGACGTACACCGACCGGTCGCCGATCCAGTGCGTCAACCTCCGGATCTCTCCCTCGGTCGGAGGCAAGGACCAGGCGTGCGTGACCGGCACCCAGTTCGAGTGGACGGGCCTGAAGAACGGCACGTCCTAC
Organism: Oerskovia sp. NPDC056781; assembly: GCF_042789955.1. Taxonomy (NCBI): domain Bacteria; kingdom Bacillati; phylum Actinomycetota; class Actinomycetes; order Micrococcales; family Cellulomonadaceae; genus Oerskovia; species Oerskovia sp. NPDC056781. Next base: position 17,883 of record NZ_JBHUAD010000037.1, on the reverse strand, counting down.
ACGGTCGAGGTCCAGGCCGTGAACGCCGCAGAGCTCAACGGCGCACCGGATCCCTCGGACTGGTCCGGCCCTTCGGCGGCCATGGTCCCCGCAGGCGTGCCGTTCGCGTCCGCCGCTCCCCAGGCCGAGCGACGCACGTCGTCGGTCAACGGCGGCGTCCTCGACGTCACCTGGTCCAAGCCGGACGACGAGAACGGTGACGCGGTCTCCGTGTACTACGTCGACCGGTACAAGAACGGGGCCAAGGACGGCGGGACCGTCACCGTCAACGGTGCGACCAACCTTGCGGTGAGCGGCCTCGACAACGAGGCGTCGTACACCTTCACCGTCACGGGGCAGAACAAGGCGGGGCGGGGGGCCACGAGCGCCGCGTCCACGGCAGTCATCCCGTTCGGGATCCCGGAGGCCCCGGGCAGGCCGGGAGTCTCGGAGTCGAAGGGTGACATCACCGTCACGTGGCCTGCGGCCGACGCCAACGGCAGCCCGGTGTCGAGCTACACCGTCACGGCGAGCAACGGCACCGCCAAGACCGTGGGCGGAGGGACGCTGTCGGCCGGGTTCGACCTGCCCCAGGGGGCCTACACCTTCACGGTCACGGCCAGGAACGCTGCGGGCGACTCCCCGGCGAGCGTCGCCTCGGCCGCGATCAACGCCTACACGGTGCCCGCACCGCCGTCCGTGTCGGGACGGAAGAACGGTGCGACGAACCTGATCTTCGACCTGTCGGGTCCCGCGGACAACGGTGGCAGCCCCGTCACGAGCTACCTGTGGAGCTCGGGCGAGGGGGGCACCAGCATCTCCGTGGGCAACGGCTTCAGCCAGACCCACAGCCGGTCCGCGAAGGCCTGCAACCCGGCCGGTTGCAGCGGGAGCAGCAACACCGTCACGCTCACGACGGACCCCCAGCCGAACATCAAGGTGGTCCGTGGGTCGAGCGCGGGGGGCGGCATGAACTACTTCCGCGTGGCCTACACGAACCTGCCGGCCGGGAACTACGGGTTCGTCTGCCGGGACCAGCAGCCTGACGGTTCCTGGACCACGATCGGTGGCGGTTACGTCTACTCCTTCAACCTGAGCGGCTCGGGGACGACGCCCGACTTCGGCTGCTGGTACGGCTGGCCGGGTCGACTCGTCAGCGTCAACGTCAGCGGCGCGGGCGACCAGGCCTGGGTGACCCCCGTGCCGTGGTGACCAGGCATTCCCCCGACCCGACCCCGACCTTCTGCACGACCTCACGAGAGAGCAGCACCCCATGACCTCCATGACCCCCGAGCAGGCCGCCTGGTTCGCTCAGACCTTCGACCGTCTGGTCTCCAACGTGGGCCAGGCCGTCCTGGGCAAGGCCCACGTGGTGCGCCTGGTCCTGACCTGCATGCTGTCCGAGGGCCACATCCTCCTGGAGGACGCGCCGGGCACGGGCAAGACCTCGCTCGCCCGCGCGCTCGCCGCGAGCGTCCAGGGCACCCAGAACCGCATCCAGTTCACGCCGGACCTGCTGCCGTCCGACGTGACGGGTGTGACGATCTACGACCAGAAGACGGCGAAGTTCGAGTTCCACCAGGGACCGATCTTCGCGTCGATCGTGCTCGCGGACGAGATCAACCGTGCCTCGCCCAAGACGCAGTCCGCGCTCCTGGAGGTCATGGAGGAGGGGCAGATCACGGTCGACGGCGTGACGCACTCGGTGGGGCGCCCGTTCATGGTCATCGCGACGCAGAACCCGATCGAGCAGGCCGGCACGTACCGCCTGCCCGAGGCGCAGCTCGACCGCTTCCTCATGAAGACCTCGCTCGGCTACCCGGACCACGCGGCCACGGTCGAGATCCTCCAGGGCGCCTCGGTGCGGGACCGCAGCGCGACCCTGCAGGCGCTCATCACGACGCAGGCCGTCGCGGAGATGGCGGACCTCGCCGCGGGCGTCCACGTCGACGGCGCGGTGCTCGAGTACATCTCGCGCCTGGCCGAGGAGACGCGCAACGCGGCGGAGTGCCGTGTCGGGGTCTCCGTCCGTGGGGCGCTCGCCCTGGTGCGTTGCGCCAAGGTGTGGGCGGCCGCGCACGGGCGCAACTACGTCCTGCCCGACGACGTCAAGGAGCTCGCGCTGCCCGCCTGGGCGCACCGCCTGGTCCTCGACCCCGAGGCCGAGTTCGCCGGCGCGACGAACGAGGGCGTGCTCGCGCGCATCCTCGCGGACGTCGCCGCGCCGCAGGAACGTCGGTCGGCCTGACGCGATGACCACGACCGAACCCGCTGTCGCCGCGCGCAGCAACCCGACCGGACCGGGCGCCTCGGCCGACGCCCCGGCGAGCGGCTCCGGCCCGACGACGTCGCGCCCCGGCCAGGACCCGGCCCCGGCGCCGGGCGCGCCCTCGGGACGCCGTCGACGGAAGGCCCGGGCCGTGTCGGACGACGGCTCGGCGGCACCCGCACGCCCAGGGGTCGTGACGCCGTCGGGCGACGGCGGGGAAGGACCGGGCCGGCGCCTGCGCGCGCTGCTCGCCCCGGTGACCGGGCAGGTCGCCAAGGGGCTGTCGGTGGCGGCCTCGGTCGTGAGCCCCTTCGGGTGGGCGGTCCTCGTCGGCCTCGTCGCGGCGTGGTGGACCGGACTGGTCTTCTCGTGGGTCGAGCTGCTCGCGGTCGCGATCGTCGCGACCGTCGCGATGCTCGGCGCGGTCGCGTTCGTCCGTGGGACCTTCCGGTACACCGTGCAGCTCGACCTGGGGCAGCGGCGCGTCACGGTGGGGGACCGGGCCGTCGGCACGCTCGAGGTGAGCAACCAGTCCCCGCGCCCCCTGCTGCCCGCCGTGATGGAGCTGCCCGTCGGCGCCGGCGTCGCGTCGTTCCCCGTGCCGCGACTGCGGTCGGGGGCGAGCCACGAGGAGATCTTCACGATCCCGACGCACCGCCGCTCGGTCATCCCCGTCGGCCCGGTGCGCTCGGTGCGCGCGGACCCGCTGGGCCTGCTGCGCCGCGAGGTGGTCTGGACGAACCCCGAGGAGCTGTTCGTGCACCCGCGGACGAAGAACCTGTCGGGCTCCTCGACGGGCTTCCTGCGCGACCTCGAGGGACGTGTCACCCAGGACATCTCCAACTCCGACGTGTCGTTCCACGCGCTGCGCGACTACGTCCCCGGCGACGACCGTCGCCACATCCACTGGAAGACCACCGCCCGCACGGGGCAGCTCATGGTCCGGCAGTTCGAGGAGACGCGGCGTTCGCACCTCGCGGTCGTGCTCTCGACCCGTGCCGAGGACTACGCGCACCCCGACGAGTTCGAGCTCGCGGTGAGCTCGTGCGGCTCGCTCGGCCTCCAGGCCATCAAGGAGGACCGCGGGCTGACCGTCCTCGTCAACGACGGCAGCCTGCGCGGTGACAACCGGGTACGGCTCCTCGACGACCTCGCCCGGGTCGAGACGAGGTCGTTGCGCACGAGCCTCGTCGACCTGGCTCGCGTGGCCGGCACGAGCGTCACGGACGCGTCGGTCGTCGCGCTCGTCGTGGGGAGCGCCGTCTCGCCCACCGAGCTGCGCGCCGCCTCGGCCCGGCTTCCCCAGGACGTACGGGTCATGGCGATCCAGTGCGTGCCGGGCGCGAAGGTCAGCCGCCACCGGATCGCCGAGCTCGTCGTGCTCACCATCGGGGAGCTCGGCGACCTCCCCCTCGCGCTGCGGAGGCTGAACGACTGATGACCGAGAACGACACGCGGGGCCGACTGGCCCCGCCGACCGGTCCCGGTGCGGAGCCCGGCCACACGGACGGGACCGGCACACGGTCGAACCTGACCACCGCACGCTCGTCGACCCGCCTGCGGGGCACCGACGGGCCGCGCGCGCTGCGGGCGACGGGCGCCGTCGACGCCCTCGCGCTCGTCGTGATGCTGGGGGCCGCCGTGGTCGGCCTCGGCCCGGCATGGGGCTCGCCGGCCTACCTCCTGCCCGCGCTCGGGGGCCTCGTGCTGGGGCTGGGCGTCGCCTGGCTCGGCGCCTGGCGGCGCTGGGGCACGGTCTCCGTGACCGCCGTGGCCATGGTGACGTACCTGGTCCTCGGCGGACCGTTCGCCCTGCCGGGCACGACGGTGGCGGGGGTCCTGCCGACCCTCGAGACGTTCCGCGGTCTGCTGCTGGGGGCGATCACGGGGTGGAAGGAGATCGTCACCTCGGTGCCGCCTCTCCAGTCCTTCCCGGAGCTGGCCGTCGTCCCCTTCCTGCTGCTCTTCCTGACCGCTCTCGTCGCCGCCACGCTCGCCTGGCGCGTCCGTGCGGGGCAGTGGGCGCTGCTCCCCGTCGTGGTCGCGTTCGTCGGGGTGGTCCTGCTGGGCACGCTCGTGCCCGCGTTCCCCCTCGCCCAGGGGCTCGTGCTCGTCGTCGTCGGGCTCCTGTGGGGCTCATGGCGCGCGACCGAGGCGCGCCTCGGGGAGCGTCAGGTCCTGACGGCCGCGAGCGTCGCCGCGACGCGGCGCCTGCGCTGGCACCGGGCGCGCGGCGGCGCGGCGATGCTCGCGCTCGGTGCGGTCGCCGCGGTCGTGCTCGTCCCGGTCGTGACCCCGGACACCGAGCGGATGGTCCTGCGCGAGCAGATCGTCCCGCCGCTCGATCTCCACGAGTACGTGAGCCCGCTCGCGTCGTTCCGCAAGTACGCCAAGGAGATGACGGACGACGAGCTGTTCACGGTCGAGGGACTGCCCGCCGGAGCCCGTGTACGTCTAGCGACCCTCGATACGTACAACGGCGTGGTCTACGACGTCTCGAGCGGTGCGGGCTCGGGGGTCTTCACGCGCGCCGGCGACCAGATCGCGACCGTCGCGAAGGGCACCCCGACCGACCTGACGGTCACCATCGGCGACTACCGGGGCGTGTGGCTGCCCGACGTCGGGGCGCTCGCGGGCGTCCGGTACACGGGGGAGCGCGGTGAGGCGCTGAGCACCACGACGTACTACAACTCGGAGACCGGCACGGGCGTCGTGACCGCAGGCCTGCGCCCCGGCGACACGTTCCGGCTCGACGCGATCGTCGCACCGACCCCCTCGGTCGAGGACCTGGAGTCCTCGCACATCCTCGACGCGGAGCTCCCGACGCCGCGCAACGTCCCGGACTCGGTCGGGGGCAAGGCCGCGCAGTTCATGGCCGAGGAGACGGACCCGCAGGTCCAGCTCAAGAACCTCGAGGTGGGGCTCGAGGCGAGCGGGATCTTCTCGAGCGGGCTCGAGACCCAGCTTCCCTCCCGACCGGGCCACTCGGCCGAGCGCATCGACACGCTGCTCGCGGCCGACGAGATGATCGGCGACGACGAGCAATTCGCGGTGGCGCTCGCCCTCATGGCGCAGTCGGCGGGCATCCCGGCCCGCGTCGTCATGGGCTTCTACCCGGACCCGGAGGCCTGGGAGGCGGGCACGCCGTTCGTGGCCACGGGGGCCGACGTGCACGCCTGGGTCGAGGTCCCGTTCGCGGGCTACGGCTGGGTCCCGATCGACGCGATCCCCGAGGAGGACAACAAGATCGAGCCCGAGCCCAAGAGCGACCAGGTGCCCAAGCCCCCGGTCCTCGAGGACCCGGAACCGCCCGAGGAGCCGGCCGACGCCGAGGCCGGGACGGTCGACGACGAGGAGAAGAAGGACGACGCCGAGTCGAGCGCGTTCGACTGGGGCCGTGCCGCCCTGGTCGCGGTCGCGGTGACGGTCCCGCTCCTGGTCCTCGCCCTGCCCCTGCTCCTGGTCCTCCTGCTCAAGTCGCGTCGCAGGAAGAGGCGGCGGTCGGCCGACCGCCCCGTCGACCGCATCAGCGGCGGCTGGCGCGAGGTGCTCGACGCCGCCACGGACCTGGGCGCCCCGGTCCCCGCGGGTGCGACCCGTCGCGAGAGCGCGGGCACGCTGGCCGAGGCGTTCCCTGTGGCCGCCGCGCCGACCGTGACGCTCGCACGCTCGGCCGACGCGACGGTGTTCGGCACCGGCGACCCGAGCCCTCAGCAGGTCGACGCCTTCTGGAGCGAGGTGGACTCGGTCCTGGTGGGCATGAGGTCCACCAGGCCGCGCGGGCAGCGCTTGCGCGCGGCGGTGTCGCTACGATCCCTGCGGGGTGCTCGACCGGCACGGGTCCCCTCCTGGGTCCCGGCGCTGCGCCGATCGGCCCGGTCGTCCGCCCGGACCGCGACGAGACCACCGACCGGTTCCGGCCCGAAGCCAGGGGAGTCCTGATGTCCGAGCAGCTGAGCTGCAGCGCCTGCGGCACGGCACAGCCGGCGGGCTCCTCGTTCTGCGCCGTCTGCGGGACGAAGATGCCCAGCACCGCGGTGCCGTACGGTGCGCCCGTCGGCGGCGCGCCGTCGTCGGGCCGCGAGCCGTCGATCGCGATCACGACCGAGCGCGACGTCGCTGCGGCGACCCAGCGCGCGGTGCCGTTCCTGCGACGGACGGACGCGGCCGCGCCGCAGGCCGGGCTCGACGGTGCGCCGGTGGCCGGCACGGGACGCCGGTTCGTCGCGTTCCTGGTCGACGCCGGCGCGGTCTCCCTGGTCTTCGCGGCCGTGCTGATCGGTGGTGGCGCGGTGGCGGGGGTGTCTCCGGCCGCGCTCGCCTCGGTCACGACCCCGGCCGAGGCCCAGGAGCTGGTCGGGGACCTGCTGGTCGTGTACGCGGTGGCCGGAGCGGTGTCGCTCGCGTGCTGGGTCGGCCTCTGGGTCTGGGAAGGACGCACGGGCCGGACGCTCGGCAACCTCGCGACCGGCGTCCGGTCCGTCCGGGCCGAGGACCGGTCGCCCCTGGGCTTCGGGCGGGCGGCGCTCCGCTGGATCATCACCTTCCTCGGGGCCCTCGCCCTGGGGATCGGCGAGCTGCTCGTCGTCCTCTCCCCGGCCTTCGACAGCTCGGGACGGAACCAGGGATGGCAGGACAAGGCCGCCAAGGCGCTCGTGCTCGACGTCCGAGGACTCCACCCCGGGAACGCCGAGGTCGGCGACGTCGGGCAGCCGAGCACCCACAAGGTCGCGACGCCCCCGAGCGGGTACCGCGGCCCCTCGCCGTCGGGGCCCCTGCCCGCCGGGTCGTTCGCCGCGCAGACCGCCGGCCAGGCGCCGGGGGTCGGTGCTGCCCCCGTCGGTGACCCGTGGGCCTTCCCGCAGCAGACCCAGCAGCCCTCGGTCACGCCTGTGGACGGGCTGATCACGGGCGTGCCGGGCGCTGCGTCACCCTCGGGCTCCGCGCCGGTCACGCCGTCGCCGGGCACCGTGCCTCTCGCGGTCCCTGCGACCACGACCACGCCGGCGCCTGCCCACGAGGAACCCGACTGGGACTCGACGCGCCTGAGCGCCCGGGAGATCCGGAACGAGGTGCACGAGGCGACACCCACGCCCGGCGCCGTGCTCGAGCTCGAGTCGGGTCAGCGGGTCCCCCTCTCCGGCCCCGCGCTCGTCGGCCGCAACCCGCAGTCGTCGGGGGGCGAGGCCAGGACCCTCGTCCGGGTCGAGGACCCGACGCGGTCGGTCTCCAAGACGCACGTCGAGCTGGGGTTCGACGCCGGCGGCCTGTGGGTGCAGGACCGTGGGTCGACGAACGGGACGGTCCTCCTCCGGCCCGGCGGGGCGCCCGTGGCGCTCGATCCGGGTGTGCGCGTGCCCGTGCCCGTCGGCTCGGTGATCACCGTCGGGGACCGGCGCATCGTCGTCCACCCGGGGTCCGTCGCATGAGCGGATGGCCCGCCGGGGTGAGCCTGGTCTGGGGCGCGAGCTCGCACCGGGGGGCACGGCGGCTCCTCAACGAGGACAGCTTCCTCGCCGACAGCTCGGTCTTCTTCGTCGCCGACGGCATGGGCGGGCACGACGCCGGCGAGGTCGCGAGCTCCGCGGCCATCGACGCCCTCCGTCCGCTCGGCGCGCTGGCCACGGTCTCGCCCGAGGACGTGCGTGACCGGCTCGTCGTGGCGCAGGACGACGTCCGCGCCATCAGCACCGAACCCGGCAGGGGCGCCGGGACGACCGTGACCGGCGTCGTCGTGGCCCAGATGGAGGGCATGCCGTACTGGCTCGTGGTCAACATCGGTGACTCGCGGACCTACCAGATGTCGCACGGGGTGCTCGAGCAGCTGAGCGTGGACCACTCCGAGGTCCAGGAGATGGTGGACGCGGGGTTGCTCACGACGACCGAGGCGCTGACCCACCCGCGACGCCACGTCGTCACGCGCGCCGTCGGGGCCTCGCTCCCGCCCGAGCCCGACTTCTGCTGGGTGCCCATCGTCGCGCGCGACCGGATGCTCGTGTGCTCCGACGGGCTGACGGGCGAGCTCTCGGACGAACGGATCGCGGAGATCCTGCTCGCTCAGCCGGACCCCCAGGCCGCAGCCGACCGCCTGGTCAACGAGGCCATCGTCGCCGGAGGGCGGGATAACATCACTGTCGTCGTCGTCGACGCGACCGGGGCGTGGGGGGACACCAGCGACGGTTCCACGGCCCCCCGCGAGAACCAGGGGTACGCCGACGAGGACACCTTGCCGCGAGAGATTCGCCTTCAGATGGGGGACAGGTCGTGAGACTGCGCTACGACACCGGGAGCGCGTTCGGTTTCGTCCGGGGCGGTGCGATCGTCGTCCTCCCGGAGGGGGCGACGAGCGAGCTCGTCGGACGCCTGTGGGACGGCCTCGACGCGGCAGGAGACACCGACGTCGAGGTCATCGAGGTCATCCAGCTCCTGACCGTGGTCCTCGGGGCGACCTTGCGGACCATGCCGCCGTTCGCCGTGGCGGTCGTGTCGGGGCGACGGGCCCAGGTCGCGGTCCGTGGCGAGGTCTCCGTCACGTTGACCACGTCCTCGGCCCGGGTCCACGTGGACGGCGACGACGTGACCACCTGGTCCGAGCGTCTCGTGGACGACGTCGAGGAGGTCTCCGTCCAGCTCGGGGTCGAGGACGCCCCTGCTCTGGAAGCGGGGCCGGGACAGGTGGCGCTCGTCGGCCTCCCGCTCCACGAGGGCGTGGTGCTGGTGTCACGGATCGTCCGGCACCTCGTCGGGACGTCCGCCGTGCCCACGGCCACCCCCCGTGGGGAGCGCACAGGGACGCCGGCCGCCGTCGAGGCCCCTGCCGCACGCCCGGCCTCCGCGTTCGAGCCGGTCCTGGTGGGGAGCGCGGTGCCGGTCGAGGACAAGGACCTGGACCCGCCCCTCACATCGGTGCCGAGCCTCTTCGCCGTCGACGCCGTCCCCGACGACGATGCCGCCCCGGTCGCCCTGGTCGCAGCGGTACCGGGCCTCGACGCAGCCTCCGACGAGGTCGTGCCGACGCGCTCACCGGTCGACGAACGGTCGGCCGAGACGATCGTCTCGATGGAGACGATCGCGCCCGAGCTCACGGTCGTCCCCCCTGCCGACGACCTCGACCTCGACGACGGTCTCGACCACGTCGACGACCTCGACGACGCGGTGGCGGCCGTCGACGACGGCTACGGGCACCTGTGGGAGTCCACCGTCCTGCGGACCGTCGAGGACGCCGCGATCCGCATCGACGAGGAGGACGAGCAGGTCGACGCGCCGCCCGCCCCAGCTCCCGCCGCCGTGCCGTCGGTCGAGAACGCGGCTCCCGTCCCCGCGCCGCCCGCCGGGAGTCCCCAGCCCGTCGCCGGCATGATCGACGGGATCCCCCGGGAGTGGACCGGGTCGACGCCCGCCGCGTCCGTGCGCGCGGCCACGGTCACGGGCGACCAGGCCCAGCGACCGGGCCCGCCCGTCGACCTCGCGCACCTCGTCGGGCAGTCCTCGACGGTCGGGTACGAGACGGCTGCCGGGGAAGACCCGGAGGGGGACGACCACGACGGGCACACCGTCTTCTCCTCGGTCATCGCCGACCTCCGCGCACAGGTGTCCGGTGCCGGAGCGGCCGCCGCCGTCCCTGCACCGCCCGCGCCCCTCGAGCCGCCCGGAGCGGCCGCACCGCTCGGAGTCGTGCCCGTCCCGTCCGTCGGGCCTGCGGCAGGTCCCGCACCGGTCGGCAGCCCGGCCGCAGGGCCGGCCCCCGCTGCCGGGCCGACCTTCGCACCGCCCGCTCCTCCGGGCTCCCAGCAGATCCTGGCCCGCACGTGCGTGGACGGTCACGCGAACCCCCCGTCGCGGGAGACCTGCGGGAGCTGCTCGCACGTCCTGGTGGGGGATGCCCACCTCGTGACCCGGCCCTCGCTGGGCCGCTTCACGCTCTCCAACGGTCAGGTCGTGGAGCTCGACCGCCCGGTGGTGCTCGGACGCCGCCCCCGCACGACGCGAGCGCAGAGCAACGACCTGCCGCGCCTGGTCGCGGTGCCGAGCCCGGAGCAGGACATCTCGCGCTCGCACGTCGAGATCCAGCTCGAGGGGTGGCACGTGCTGGTGTGCGACCTCAACACGACCAACGGCACCACGCTCCTGCGCCCCGGTCAGCCGCCTCGGCGCCTGCACCCCGGCGAGCCCACGATGGTCGTGTCGCACGACGTCGTCGACGTGGGTGACGGCGTGACGTTCACCTTCGAAGGGTTGCTATGAGCAGCAAGCGTGCCCCGTCGCCGCCGCCGCTGATCGACGGGTACGAGTACGTGTCGGTCGTCGGTTCCGGCGGGTTCTCCGACGTCTTCCTCTACCAGCAGCAGCGCCCTCGGCGTCGGGTGGCGATCAAGGTCCTGCTGCACGAGTGGTCGAGCGAGTCGCAGCGCGCCGCGTTCGACGTCGAGGCCGACCTCATGGCGACGCTCTCGACCCACCCGTCGATCGTGACCATGTACGAGGCGAACGTGACGTCCGACGGACGCCCCTACCTCGCGATGGAGTACTGCTCGCGGCCCAACCTGGGGGCCCGCTACCGGTCCGAGCGGCTCAGCGTCGCCGAGGCGCTGCGCGTCGCCGTGCAGATCGCGGGAGCGGTCGAGACCGCGCACCGGGCCGGGATCCTGCACCGGGACATCAAGCCCGCGAACATCCTCGTGACCGAGTACGGCCACCCGGCGCTCACCGACTTCGGCATCTCCTCGACCATGGACGACGCCTCCCGGGCCGAGGGCATGTCGATCCCGTGGTCGCCCCCGGAGTCCTTCGCCGAGAACCCGTGGGCGGGCAAGGAGACGGACGTCTGGGCGCTCGCCGCCACGACCTTCACCCTGCTTGCCGGGCGTGCGCCGTTCGAGCTGCCAGGAGGGTCCAACTCGAGCGCGAGCCTCATCACGCGCATCGAGTCGACGCCGCTGGCCCCGACCGGACGCACCGACGTGCCGCCCTCGCTCGAGCGCGTGCTCGGCACTGCCATGGCCAAGAACCCGGCCTCGCGCTACCCGACGATGCTCGCTTTCGCGCGGGCGCTCCAGCAGGTCCAGAACGAGCTCTCGCTCGCGGTGACCCCCATCGACGTGCTCGCCGACGCGGGGATCACGCAGGAGGAGGAGGCCGACGACGACGGCGGTACCAGGCTCCGCGCGGTCGTCTCGATCGACCCCCGTGGAGGAGGGACCGGCGGGACCCACCCGACCGGTGCCCCGTCGACGACGAGCGGGACCGCCCCGGTCCAGCGGCACGTGCCCGTCGGAGCGGCGACGGGCGGTTCCGCTCCCGTGGCTCACGCCCCGGCACCGCATGCTCCTGCGGCGCCCGGCGCCTACGCCGGGCAGCCCGGGGCAGGGGCGCCCGCCCAGGTCGCGTACTACGCGCCCGCACCCGCGCGCCCGGCCCAGGCTCCGGCGTCGGGCCCCGTCCCGCCGCGCCCCGCCGCCGGTCCGGGGAGCACCGGGACCGGGACCGCCGTGTGGGGGCCGCCGACCGACGACACCGTGCACCGCGCCCCGGGCACCTCGCCCGAGCCCGAGCAGGCACGACCGCGGCCGCGGCGTGCCCTCTGGCCGTTCCTCGCAGGCGCCGGGGTCCTGGTGCTCGTGGTGGTCGGGATCTACGCGCTCCTCCCGGACGGGACCGCGACCGGCACGGGCGCGGGGGGCGGTACGACCTCGGCGGACGAGCCGGACGACGTGCCGAACGACAACCTCGGTGACCTGGTCCCGCCCCCCGAGAACCTGCAGGCGCAGTACGACGTCGCGAGCGGGAGCGCTCTCTTCACCTGGGAGCCCCCCGAGGGCATCGAGGTCGGCGACACCTACGCGTGGCAGCACATCGACCCGACCAAGGAGACGCGGTCTGCCCCGGTGCCCGCGGGAAGCGAGTCCGTGAAGGTCCCCGCGGGGGAGACCGAGACCGTCTGCGTCGAGATCCGTACCGTCCGTGACGGGAAGCCGTCCGTCCCGGCGAAGGGCTGCGTGAACCCATGAGCGACCTGGCGATCGAGTTCTGCGGCGAGTGGTTCCGCCCCGTCCCCGGCGGGACGTTCGACATCGGGCGCGACGGCGACCTCGAGATCGAGGACAACCCGTACCTGCACCGGCACTTCCTGCGCATCTCGCACGAGAACGGCATCTGGTGGCTGGCGAACGTCGGCTCGCTGATCTCCGCGACCGTCTGCGACGCCGGCGGCGGCGTCCAGTCGTGGCTGTCGCCCGGCAACCGCCTGCCGCTCGTGTTCCCCTCGATGTCGGTCGTCTTCACGGCCGGGCCGACCACCTACGAGCTGCGGGTCCAGCTCCAGGGGGCGCCCTACCAGGAGATCCGCTCCGAGGAGCCGTCCGACGGCGCGACCACGATCGGGGCCATCCCTTTCACGATCAGCCAGAAGCAGCTCATCCTGGCGCTCGCCGAGCCCGTGCTGCGGCGGGACGGGACGGGACTCTCCGAGATCCCGACCTCGGCCGACGCCGCACGCCGCCTCGGCTGGGCCACGACCCGCTTCAACCGCAAGCTCGACAACGTGTGCGAGCGGCTGGACCGCATCGGCGTCAAGGGTCTGCGCGGGGGAGTCGGGGCGCTCGCCACGAACCGTCGTGCACGGCTCGTGGAGTACGCGGTGGCCTCACGCCTCGTGACGACCGAGGACCTGCCCCTGCTCGACCTGGTGGACGAGAGCTCCTGAACCCCGTCCACGCACCTGCTACGAAGGACACGTCCCTGTGCGTCTCAAGATGACTCTCGTGCGCCACGACGGCACGAGCGACGACATCGTCGTCACGGCCGACGCCGGCAGCACGGTCGGCGACGTCGCCCGCGCGATCGCCGTGCGCGACCCCCGGAACATGGGGTCGCTGGTCGACGTCCCCCCGCTCACCCTGCGCGCCCAGCTCCCCGGGCAGGAGCAGTCGGTCGTCCTCGACCCCGACGTCCCGATCGCGGAGGCGTGGCTCGGCTCCGGGGCCGTCGTGCACCTCCTGGACGCGGCCCGCGCCGCCAGCACGATGCAGGACGTCCAGAACGTGCTGGCCCGCGTCCGGGTCGTGGCCGGCCCGGACGCCGGGCTGCAGCGCGACCTCGTCGCGGGGCGCTACGTCGTGGGACGGGAGCCGGGGTGCGACCTCGTCCTGTCCGACCCCCTCGTCTCGAAGAAGCACGCCCGGATCGACGTGTCCGACCGTACCGAGGTCGTCGACCTGGGCTCGGCCAACGGCATCGTGGTCGACGGCGGTCTGGTCACCCGGCTGCGCGTCGACCGGCAGCAGACCCTCGTGCTCGGCGACACCGTCGTCGTGGTCGACCCGCTCGGCAGCGCCGCCGGCGGTCCGGTCGCAGGTCCCGTCCCGTTCAACCGCTCGCCCAAGGTCGAGCCGCGCTACGCGGGGGAGAAGTTCACGGCGCCCAGCGCCAACCGTGAGGAGGAGCCCCAGACCTTCCCGGCGCTGGCCCTCGTCGCCCCGGTGGTGATGGGCCTCCTGATGTTCTTCGTCACGCAGCGCCCGACCGCGCTCCTGTTCATCCTCATGAGCCCCCTCATGCTCGTCGGCAGCTACGTGACCGAGCGTCAGCGGCGCCGTCGTCGCCTGGAGCGCGACGTCAAGAGGTTCGACGAGCGGCTCGAGGGCCTGCGGTCCGCGCTGCGCGACGAGGAGGTCGCCGAACGGTCGGCGCGGCTCCAGGAGGCGCCGGCGACCCCGCTCACGCTGGCCGAGGGGCTGCGTCGCGGCCCGCTGCTGTGGACGCGCCGCCCCGAGCACTGGTCCTTCCTCAACGTGCGGCTCGGGCTCGGCTCGATGCCCTCGCGCAACGAGGTCGAGACGCCGGGGCGCGGTGAGATGGTCCCCGAGCTCCAGGGGCGCCTCGACGAGCTGGTCGACCGGCACGAGCTCGTCTCGGGCGTCCCCGTCGTCGAGAACCTGCACGACGCCGGTGCGCTGGGGCTGGCCGGGGCCAAGAACCTCGTGGAGCCCGTGGTCAACTCCGTGCTCGTCCAGCTCACGGTGCTGCACTCGCCCACCGACCTCGTGGTCTGCTCCCTCGTGACGCCGACGTGGTCGCGGTCGCTCGAGTGGCTCAAGTGGATGCCGCACACCTCGGCCTCGACGAGCCCGATCGAGGGCAACCACCTCGCCGACAGCGCCAGCAGCGGTGCCGTGCTCCTCGCTCAGCTCGAGGAGCTGATCCGGACCCGGCTCAAGAGCCAGCGCGCCACGCGTCGAGGAGCGGCCCGGACCCGCGACGCCGCACTCGAGCGAGGCGCGAGCGTGGGCGAGGGCGGCGGCGGACCCGTCGAGGGGACGAGCTCGCCGCTGCCCGCGGTCGTGGTCCTCGTGTCCTCCGAGGTCGACGTGGACCGTGCACGGCTCGCGCAGCTCGCGGAGACGGGGCCTGACGCGGGGGTGTTCCCCGTGTGGGTCGCCGACAGCGTCCGGGGACTGCCGGCCGCGTGCCGCACCTACGTCGAGGTCGGTCCCGACCGCACCTCGGTGGGCATGGTCCGGCTCGGTCTGTCGGTCGACGACGTCGTGCTCGAGACGGTCGACGCGGCCGACGCGGTCGAGTACGGCCGTCGCATGGCACCGGTGTTCGACGCGGGGGTCGTCGACGAGGACGCGAGCGACCTGCCTCGCACCGTCTCCCTGCTGACGCTCCTCGGCCCCGACATGGCGACGTCCGGCGACGCCGTGATCGACCGCTGGAACCAGAACCTCTCGATCACCGACCGCACGCCGGGTGCCGTCCCGAGGCGACGCCGCGCCGGGGGGCTGCGGGCGCTCGTCGGCTCGGCCGGGTCGGAGGCGATGCAGCTCGACCTGCGCACGCACGGTCCGCACGCCCTCGTGGGCGGGACGACCGGCTCGGGCAAGAGCGAGTTCCTCCAGGCGTGGGTGCTCGGCATGGCGGCCGAGTACAGCCCGGACCGGGTCACGTTCCTGTTCGTGGACTACAAGGGCGGCTCCGCGTTCGCGGACTGCGTCCAGCTCCCGCACTGCGTGGGCCTCGTGACCGACCTGTCGCAGCACCTCGTGCGGCGTGCCCTCACGAGCCTGCGGGCCGAGCTCCACCACCGCGAGCACCTGTTCAACCGCAAGAAGGCCAAGGACATCCTCGAGCTCGAGAAGCGGGGCGACCCCGACGCCCCGCCGGCCCTGGTGATCGTCATCGACGAGTTCGCGGCGCTCGTCTCCGACGTGCCCGACTTCGTGGACGGTGTCGTCGACATCGCGCAGCGCGGGCGCTCGCTCGGGATCCACCTCATCATGGCCACCCAACGCCCGGCGGGCGTCATCCGCGACAACCTGCGGGCGAACACGAACCTTCGCGTCGCCCTGCGGATGGCCGACGAGTCCGACTCGTCCGACGTCGTCGGGACCCCCGACGCGGCCCACTTCGATCCCGGGCTCCCGGGGCGTGGGCTGGCCAAGACGGGACCCGGCAGGGTGCGCCCGTTCCAGTCGGCCTACGCAGGCGGCTGGACCTCGGACGAGGCGCAGCCGCTGCGCATCGAGGTCGCGGCACTGCGGTTCGGCGGCGAGATCCGCTGGGACGCGCCGCAGCCCGCGGTCGTGCCCGAGGAGACGGACCTCGGTCCCAACGACCAGCAACGCCTCGTGGCGTGCATCGGGGCGGCGAGCCGGCACGCCGAGATCCCGAGCCCGCGTCGCCCGTGGCTCGACTCGCTCGCCGGGGTCTACGACCTCGCCCGCCTGCGTCAGCGCACCGACACCGAGCTGTTGATCGGCGTCGCCGACCTGCCCGAGGTGCAGGCCCAGCGGCCGACGTACTTCCGCCCGGACGCCGACGGACACCTCGCCGTGTACGGCACGGGCGGTGCGGGCAAGAGCACCGCGCTGCGCACCCTGGGCATCGCGGCGGGGATCACGCCCCGGGGCGGGGCGGTCCAGGTCTACGGCCTCGACTTCGCGGGCGGCAGCCTGCGGATGCTCGAGTCCCTGCCTCACGTCGGGTCCGTGATCATGGGCGACGACGTCGAGCGCGTGGTCCGCCTGCTCCGGATGCTGCGCGCCGAGCTCGACCGCCGCGGCCCGCTCTTCGCGGACGCCTCCGCCTCGAGCGTCACCGAGTTCCGGGCGCTCACTGGCCGGACGGACGTGGCGCGCATCCTCGTGCTCGTCGACGGCTTCGGCGCGTTCCGCGACGACTTCGAGCAGGGTGCCGGCAGGGCCGTGTGGTTCGACGTGTTCCGCGACGTGCTCGCCGAGGGGCGACAGCTCGGCATCCACGTGGCGCTCACGGCCGACCGCGCGGGCGCCGTGCCGACCGCGGTCCGCTCTGCCGTGCAGCGCAACGTCGTGCTCCGCCTCTCGGACGACGGGTACGGCCTGCTCGACGTGCCCGGCGACGTGCTCACCCCGTCGTCACCGCCCGGCCGCGCGGTGGTGGACGGTGCGGAGACCCAGGTCGCGGTCATCGGCGGGACGACCTCGGCCGCCGAGCAGGCGCGTGCCTGCGTGCGGCTGGGCGACTCGATGCGCAAGGCCGGGGTGCTCCAGGCACCGAGGATCGGCGCGCTCCCGCAGGAGTACACGGCCGACGTGCTGCCGGACGAGGTCGACGGACAGCCCGTGCTGGGGATCGGCGACGAGACGCTCGACGCCCTCGGCTGGGCACCCGAGGGGACGTTCCTCGTGTCGGGGCCCGTCGGCAGCGGTCGGACGACGGCGCTCGCGGCCCTCGCGAGGTCCCTGGTCCGGGCCGCCCCGAAGACCCGGATCGTCCTCGCGGCGCATCCCGGGTCCTCGCTGGTGTCGGCGGTGCCCTGGGACCGGGTCGCGCAGAGCGTCGACGAGGTCGTCGCCCTCGCCCAGGACGTCGCCGAGGACCTGGCGGCGGGACCCGTCGCCGTCTTCGTCGAGGGCGTCGACGAGTACCTGCAGTCACCCGCGGACGCACCGCTCGTCGCGCTCATGAAGGCGGCCCAGCGCGGCTCGTGCCTCGTGGTCGCGGAGGCCGAGTCCTCCCGCTGGGGCTCGCCGTGGCCCCTGCTCGCCGAGATGAAGAACGGTCGCCGTGGGCTGCTGCTGCAGCCCGAGGCGCTCGAGGGCGACTCGTTGCTCAAGACCTCCCTGCCGAGGGTCTCCCGTGCGGAGTTCCCCCCTGGCCGGGGCTACTACATCGCGCGCGGAAGCACTACCCGGGTACACGTCCCGATGGGCTGACGCACGCGTGGGGAGTTCTCCCCATACCCAGGCGACCGCACCTTCGGTACGGTTGCGACGACAACGGGCCGCGAGGCCGACGATGGATCAAGAGAGCGGGAATCGACATGGCGAACGTCAACGTCACCTACAGCGAGATGCGGGACGCAGCGGGCCGTCTGGAGATCGGCAAGGGGCACCTCGACGAGATCCTCGCGGATCTGATGAAGCAGGTCACGGCGCTCGTGTCGTCCGGCTTCGTGACGGACCAGGCCTCGACGCAGTTCATGGCCTCCTACGACCAGTTCAACCTCGGCGCGAAGAACGCGGTCGAGGGACTCGTCGAGATGCACACGTTCCTCGCGCGCGCCGCGGACTCGATGGAGGAGCTCGACGCGCGTCTCGGCTCCGCGATCGCCCGGTGACGACTGCTGGACCCTCGGACGGCCGCCCCGACGT
>NZ_JBHUAD010000036.1:0-23150 GCF_042789955.1 Oerskovia sp. NPDC056781 | reverse complement strand
CTCCCGGCCCCCGCCGGGAGCCTCGCTGAGCGTCCGGACCTCTCCGTGGCGGGCCCCCGGCCACGGGCGCACCTAGGCTCGTCCCATGAGCAACCTCGAGACCCGGCCCCGCGAAGAGGTGTGCGCCGCGGGGAGCCACGCTCCGTCGTCGGGCAGCCCTGTGGACGGAGCAACCGCGGGCCGCACGCCCGTCGAGATCCTCGACCACCGTCAGGTCCCGCTCGGCGGGACCCGCGCCATGGACGTGCGCCGCACCCTGCCGCAGCGTGTGCGCTCGCTCGTGGGCGCGTGGTGCTTCCTGGACCACTACGGGCCCGACGACGTCTCCACGTCTGACGGCATGCAGGTCCCGCCGCACCCGCACACGGGGCTCCAGACCGTGAGCTGGCTGTTCGAGGGCGAGATCCTGCACCGCGACTCGGTCGGGTCCCTGCAGACCGTGCGGCCGGGCGAGCTCAACCTCATGACGGCCGGACGCGGAATCTCGCACTCGGAGGAGTCGCCTGCGGGACTGCGGCCGCCCCTGCTGCACGGCGTGCAGCTCTGGGTCGCGCTGCCGGGGGACCGTCTCGGTGACGCGCCGTTCTTCGAGCACCACGGCGACCTGCCCGTGTGGAGCGGGCCGGAGGGCGAGCGCGTCCAGGTGCTCGTGGGGTCGCTGAGCGCGGGGGGTGTCGGGCTGCGGTCGGCCGCGACGGTCTTCACACCACTGGTGGGGGCGCAGGTGGACCTGCCCGCGGGGGCGTCGGTCGAGCTCACCGTCGACCCGGGGTTCGAGCACGCGCTCCTCGTCGATGCGGGCGACGCGTCGTTCGAGGGCGTTGCCGTGCCGGTCGCGTCGCTCGGCTACGTCGAGCCGGGACGTTCGGTGCTGACCGTCTCGGCGGGGGAGGAGCCCGTGCGGGCCGTGCTGATCGGCGGTGAGCCGTTCGCCGAGGAGATCGTCATGTGGTGGAACTTCGTGGGCCGCTCGCACGACGACGTCGCGGCCGCGCGTGCGGACTGGATGGCGCAGGTCGAGGTCAGCCCTGCTGACCTGGGGGACGATGCGGCTGCGGGGCCGGTCCCCGTCCCCGTCCCCGTCCCCAGCGACGGCGGCACGCGCTACGCCCCGGGTGCGCCCGGCCGCAGGTTCGGGGAGGTCGTGGGGTACGACGGCGGGCCGCTGCCCGCTCCGGTGCTGCCCGACGTGCGGCTCAAGCCGCGCAGGCGACCGATGTGAGGCGAGCTCGGGCGGACGTGCGGTGGTCCCCGGTACGACGCCGTACCGAGGACCACCGGGCGACCGTGCCGGGCGCGTGACCTGATGCCCCGTCGATGGGGCATCAGGCCGGTCGCCCGACGTGGAGGTCGTCGCCGTCAGCGACGCTCCTGCTGGTGCGTCTAGATGAACTTCGCCGACTTGATCCTGTTGTCCCAGTTGACCGACGTGTGGTTGAGACCGTTGCTCAGCATCGGGTCCTGCCACTGTCCGCCGCGGGCCGGGTTGTTGAGGGTGAACGACAGGCCGGTGTAGTTGGCGCCGTCGTAGAACCGGGCGATGCTGGTGTTTCCGTTGTTGACGACGGAGCTGATCGAGCTGGGCCCTGTCCCGAGGTTGACGAACTGCTGGAAGTACGCGTTCGGTGCCCCCGGGAAGCTCTCGCCGTTCCACATGCAGGCGTATCCCGCGGCGCAGTCGGAAGCCGCTGCGCTGGCCGAGGTCGCGCCTCCGACAAGGAGGCCGGCGGTCAGAAGAAGTCCGACGGGTGCGGCCTTCAGAAATCGCTTGTTCATTTGATCCCCTCTGCTGGGCAAAGTCACGGTTTGTGGCTTTGCGTTACGCCAGGTTAACGGGGCCGTGCGTTCGGTGCCACTCGAAAGCGCGGGTGATTGTCGCCCGATTTTCTGACCGCGTGGTCGTGTTTTGTGACGGGCTCGCGGAATGACGCGCTCTTTCCGGGGCCGGCCTGTCTGCCGCGAGAAAAAGCTTCCACGCGTTCGGTTTCTTTCCTCGGGAGCGGTCGAGGAGCGGAATTCATGCCGTGCGTCCGTCGGCGAGGCTGAGCGCCGTGCGGCCGGTGCGCGACCGTGACCCCGGAGCGGGGGCCGGCTCGACGGCGTCGAGCGAGCGCCTCAGCTGCCGCCGCGCTCGGGTGAGGCGCATCGAGTAGGCGGCCCGCGAGCACCCCAGGATGCTCGCGGCCTCGCTCGAGGTGAGCCCGCCCCACGAGACGAGTGAGAGCGCCGCGCGATCCGCAGGACCGAGGCGTGCCCACGCGTGCCGCAGGTCGATCGACATGTCCGAGAGTGCCGCCTCGTCCGGGACGAGATCACGCTCACCTCCCACCCGACGCTCGAGTCGTCGATGTCGGTCCTGTGTACGACGGTCGCTCGCAAGGACGTTGCGGGTCACGCCGAAGAGCCACGGCCTCATCTCGCCCGGAGGGACACGACCCCAGCTGCGCCACGCCACGGCGAAGACCTCCGACGCGAGGTCCTCCGCGTCGTGACCGTCCGCACGTCGACGCAGGTAGGCCAGGACGTGCGGGTACGCCTCGCGGTACATGGCGGAGAACTCCAGCTCGACGTTGTTGTCGTGGTGCACGTCAGGACCGTATTGCATCACCGTCGGGATGCGCGTGTCAGGGCCGTGCGGCGTCGGCCGGTTCCGGCCGCTGCGGACGGCTGGTCAGCCCAGGTCGTCGATCACGGCGTCGATCCCCTTCTCGTACTCCGCATAGGCACGCCGGGTCGCCTCGAATCCCGCGCTGTCCTGGCCGATCGCCGTGAGCTCGCCCTGGGCTCGCGCCTGCAGTATCGCGTCGTCGTACCCCACGTCGGACCGGCAGCGCGCGTCCACCACGGCGACCTCGCGCTCCCGCTCCGACAACGGAAGGTCGAGCTCCAGGGCGCCTCCGCCGGCGTCACCTGTCAGTCCGGTCACCGACGGTGACGGCATCTCGAGCGGACTCGTCGGCAGATCGACGACCCCGGCGGGCTCCATGCACGTGCGCCAGGCGGCGATCGCCTGCTGCACGCCTGAGTCCTTCTCGACGGCCTCCCAGCCTGCTGCCTCGACGGCGGTCAGGTAGTCGTGCGGGACGAGGCCCAGCCGCTCGTCCGCCTCCTGGCCGCACGTGACCATCGCGTCGTGCATCGCCGAGGTGATCTCGACGTCATCCGGGACAGCCGTGTCCGGCCCCGTGGGGAGCCGCAGGTGCGGGTACCCCCACTCCTGTGCGATCTGCTCGTCGAAACGGAGCTGTCCTGTGCGCTCGTCGAACAGGTGCGGCTCGCTCCCTGGAGGCAGCGGAAGGTACTCGACGACACCTTGCAGGCACTGCTGCGCGAGAAGGTCACGGGCATATCCGTCCCGCGGGTCCTTGAACTCAGGGACCAGCTCGTAGACGGGGCTGAGCGTCGCCGACGTCTCGTCATAGCCGTAGCGCACGGCAGTTTCTCGGGGGTCTGCGTCGTCGCCAGGTGTGCAGCCCGACAGGGTGGTGGCCACGAGCAGCCCGGTGACCAAGGTGCTGAATCGCGCAGCGCGAGGAGAAGGTCTCATACCGAACTCATGGCGCCGAAGGTGCCGAGTGCAACAACAGAAAGTGAGCCGACGGGAAAATGTCCGGAGAGGTTCCCCGGTTCCTCCGGCCCGCAGGTGGGTCTCGGCGTGTCGGTCGGTGCTGCCGCATGGTTCCCCGGTTATTCTCGTCCGTTTGTCCCGGTCCTGCCGGGACGTTTCCCAAGGGCGCCGACGTAATTGAAAAGCGAATCACCGCATCGTCGGACCGGCGTCATCGCTCAGACGAGCTGGTGTCGCCGCGCGGATGTTCTCGGATCGCATCCGCCGTGCCAGCACCTGCGTCACTGCTTCGTCCCCGGCCGCTCCGACGGGTCCCATCCGGGCCGAGGTTCGCGGGACGCGACGGAGGCGTCGCGCGAGCGGTACACGATGTAGGGCCGGAAGATGTACGGCACGGGCGCCGAGAACGCGTGCACGAGCCGCGTGAAGGGCCACAGGATGAACAGCAGGTTCGCGGCGACGATGTGCAGCTGGAACGCCGCGGGCACGCCTTCCATGAGCGCGGGCTGCGGCTGGAAGTACCAGAGGGACCTGAACCACGGCGAGATCGTCTCGCGGTAGTTGTACCCGTGGTTCTCCGCGAGGAGCTGGGTCTGGACGGTCGCCCACGCGCCGAGCAGGATCGACGCAGCGAGGAACACGTACATGACCTTGTCCATGCGCGTGGTCGCGAGGAACACCGGCCCGGTCGTCCGCCGCCGGTAGACGAGGATGAGCAGCCCGGCGACGAGCGCGAGGGCCGCGAGCGAGCCCATGTACGTGGCCACGAAGTGGTACGCGCCCTCGTCGATCCCGACGGCCTCGGTCCACGACTCGGGGATCACGAGCCCCAGGACGTGCCCGAGGATCACGAACAGCAGCCCGAAGTGGAACAGCGGCGACCCGAGCCGCAGCAGCTTCTTCTCGTAGAGCTCGCTCGACCTGGTGGTCCACCCGAACTTGTCGTAGCGGTACCGCCACACGGACCCGACGACGAACACCGCGAACGTCACGTAGGGGAAGACGACCCACAGCAGGATGTCTCCCGTGCTCGCTCCGGTCATCGTCGTACCTCCTCGGGCGGCGCCCCCGTGGGCGCGAACGGTTCGAGCGGTCCCATGGCCGACAGCCCGACCATCTCGGTCGGCGGTCCCGACGTCACGAGCTCGAGGTACCGGCGCTCGGTCTCGGCGTCGAGCGGAGGCAGGGTCAGGCACACGGCCTCGACCACGAGCGCGTACGGGCTGGACGCCGCGGCGAGGGCGGAGCGCAGCACCTCGATGCCCTGGCGGTGCGAGCCGAGCAGCCCCGCGGCGATGCGCTCCTCGTCCCGCGTGGTCGCCCGGGCGGAGAACTCGAGGGCCATGGGCAGGTAGTCGGGCAGCTCCTCGCCGTCGACCTCCCACCCGGCGGCCCGGTACGCCTGCACGAACCGCACGAGCGCCATGCCGCGCTTCCGCGTGTCCCCGGCCGCGTAGTACGACAGGTACATCGAGCACTTGCGCTTGAGGTCGAACGTCGCGACGTAGCGCGCCTCGAGCGCGGCGGGCTCGCCGGCGTCCAGGTCGTCGAGGAACGCGCCGAGCCGTGCCTGCACGGGGTCGGGAAGCTGCCCGACGACGTCGCGCACCTCGCGCGCCGCGGCGAGCGTCCCGGCGTCGGGGTAGTCGAGCAGGAGCGAGGCGGCCATGTGCGTCGTGCGCCGCTGGGCGGGCGTGGCCCGGACGGGGGTGAGGGGATCCAGGAGGGGCGTGCGCGCCGTCGGGCGGGGCAGGAAGGTCGTCGCCGGGGACTTCGTGAACAGCCCCATCATCGGGCCGCCGTGCCGTCGCCGGACGTGTCCGGACCGGGGCCGTCCACGAGACCGTCTGGCCCGCCCGTCAGGCCGTCGGGAGTGCCCGGCGGGAACAGGCCCGGGGGCCGGCCGTTGCCGTCCCAGTTGAGCAGGTTGACGCGCCCGGGCGTCGAGGGACCGTTGGGGGAGTCGGCCGTCTGCCGGGCCTGGAGCACGTGGAAATTCTCGACCGCGACCGGGGCGGGGGTCCCGCTCGACGAGCCGAACGGCCCGGCGCCACCCATGCCGCCCATCCCGGGGCCGCCGTCGAAGTCGAGCGAGCAGCTGATCTCCTCGAGCTCGCGTGCGATCTCCTGGTGGGCGGTCGGGATGACGTAGCGGTCCTCGTACTTGGCGATGGCGAGCAGGCGGTACATCTCCCGGATCTCGGTGCCCGTCATGCCGACCGCGCGGGCGATTGCCTCGTTGGGCTCGTCGCCCAGGTTGATGTCGCGCATGTAGGTGCGCATCGCGGCCAGGCGCCGCAGCGTGCGCTCCACGGGCACGGTGTCGCCCGCGGTGAACAGGCCCGCGAGGTACTCGAGCGGGATGCGGAGCTTGGAGATCGCCGCGAACAGGGTCCGCGGGTCCTCGCCGTCGTTGCCCGACGAGCCGACCACGTCGACCACGGGGGACAGCGGCGGGATGTACCAGACCATAGGCATGGTCCGGTACTCGGGGTGCAGCGGAAGGGCCACGCGGTACTTCTGGATGAGCGCCCAGATCGGCGAGGCCTGTGCGGCCGCGATCCAGTCCTCGGGGATGCCCTCGGCGCGCGCGCCCTCGACGACCGCCGGGTCGTGCGGGTCGAGGAACACCGAGCGCTGGGACTCCAGGAGGTCGTGCTCGTCCTCGACGGCCGCGGCCTCGGTCACGCGGTCGGCGTCGTACAGGACAAGGCCCAGGTAGCGCAGGCGGCCCACGCACGTCTCGGAGCAGACCGTGGGCAGCCCGACCTCGAGGCGCGGGTAGCAGAGCGTGCACTTCTCGGCCTTGCCGGTCTTGTGGTTGAAGTAGACCTTCTTGTACGGGCAGCCCGTGACGCACATGCGCCACCCGCGGCACTGGTCCTGGTCCACCAGCACGATCCCGTCCTCGGCCCGCTTGTACATGGCCCCCGAGGGGCACGAAGCGACGCACGCGGGGTTGAGGCAGTGCTCGCAGATGCGCGGCAGGTAGAACATGAACGTCTGCTCGAACTCCGACGCCACGTGCTCGCTCATGTGCGCCAGGATCGGGTCGTCCTGCATGGTCTCCTTGGACCCGCCCAGGTCGTCGTCCCAGTTGGCCGACCACTCGATCTTCATGTCCTCGCCCGTGAGCAGGGACGTGGGCTTCGCGACGGGGGTGTGCGGGCCCTGCGGGGCCGAGAGCAGCATGTCGTACTCGTACGTCCACGGCTCGTAGTACTCGTGGATCGAGGGGAGCTTGGGGTTGGAGAAGATCGTCGCGAGCTTCTTGGCCCGCCCGCCCGCGCGGAGCTTGAGCTTGCCGCGCCGGGTCCGGACCCAGCCGCCCTGCCACTTCTCCTGGTCCTGGTAGGTCCGGGGGTAGCCCAGCCCGGGCCGCGTCTCGACGTTGTTGAACCACACGTACTCGACGCCCGTGCGGTTCGTCCACGCCTGCTTGCACGTCACCGAGCACGTGTGGCACCCGATGCACTTGTCGAGGTTCATGACCATCGACATCTGAGCCATCACACGCATCAGTACGTCACCTCCTGCGAGCGGCGGCGGATCGTCGTGACCTCGTCGCGCTGGTTGCCCGTGGGCCCCAGGTAGTTGAACGCGAACGCGAGCTGCGCGTAGCCGCCCACGAGGTGGCTCGGTTTGAGCAGCACACGCGTCAACGAGTTGTGGATGCCGCCGCGCAGCCCCGACGTCTCGGCGAGCGGGACGTCGATCGTGCGGTCGGTCGCGTGGTGCATGTACACCGTGCCCTCGGGCATGCGGTGCGAGACCACGGCCCGGGCCACGACCACGCCGTTGCGGTTGTACGCCTCGATCCACTCGTTGTCGCGCACCCCGATCTTGTCGGCGTCGCGCGGCGACATCCAGATGTTCGGCCCGCCGCGCGACAACGAGAGCATGAACAGGTTGTCCTGGTACTCCGAGTGGATGGACCACTTCGAGTGCGGCGTCAGGTAGCGCACCGCGACCTCGGCCTGGCCCTCCGAGCCGGGGTAGCCGCTGGGAGAGCGGTCGCCCAGCGGCGGGGAGTCGGGGAACAGGCGGTGCATGTCGAGCGGCGGGCGGAAGACCGGCAGCTGCTCCCCGAGCTCGGTCATCCAGTCGTGGTCGAGGAAGAAGTGCTGGCGGCCGGTGAGGGTGTGCCACGGCTTGAGCCGCTCGACGTTGATCGCGAACGCCGTGTACCGCCTGCCCCCGTGCTCCGAGCCGGACCACTCGGGAGAGGTGATGACCGTCGTCGGGCGGGACTGGACGTCCGGGAACGTGACGCGCTTGCCCTGCTCGTCGCGTGCGAGGTCCGCGAGCTCGACGCCCGTGCGCTTCTCGACGTGCTCGAAGCCCTGGACGGCGAGGCGCCCGTTCGTCGTGCCCGACAGCGCGAGGATCATCTCGCACGCGTGCGTGTCCTTGTCGAGCCGTGGGCGCCCCGCCGCGGGGCCCGAGGGGACGAGCCCGTTCTTCTGCCCCAGGACCCGCACCTCCTCTCCCGGCGAGAACTGCACGCCCTTGGTGACCATGCCGAGCTTCTCGGTGAGCGGACCCAACGAGGCCATGCGGTCCGCGAACGCCGGGTAGTCGCGCTCGACCACGACCAGCTTGGGCATGGTCACGCCCGGGACCAGCGGACGGGACGCGGACCCCGCGCCCGAGTCGACGATCGTGCCGTGCGGCACCGACATGGCGTCCGGGGTGTCGTGCAGCAGGGGGGCGGCCACGAGATCCTTGCGCACGCCCAGGTGCTCGACCGAGTACTCGCTGATCTTTCGCGCGATCGTGTGGAAGATGTCGAAGTCCGTGCGGGTCTGCCACGGCGGGCTGATCGCCGGGTTGAACGAGTGCACGAACGGGTGCATGTCCGTCGTGGACAGGTCGTGCTTCTCGTACCAGGTGGCCGCGGGCAGGACGACGTCCGAGAACAGCGTCGTGCTCGTCATGCGAAAGTCGAGCGTCGTGAGCAGGTCGAGCTTGCCGCGCGGCGCCTCCTCGGCCCACTCGATCGAGCGCGGTCGCCGCGCGGGCGCCGACTCGCCCGCGAGCACCGCCGAGTCCGTCCCCAGCAGGTGCTTGAGGAAGTACTCGTTGCCCTTGCCCGAGGACCCCAGGATGTTGGCCCGCCACACCGTGACGCAGCGCGGGAAGTTCTCGGGGGCGTCGGGGGCCTCGACCGCGAACCGGAGCGCGCCGCTGCGCAGCTCGGAGACCACGTAGTCCGCGGGGGCGACGCCCGCCGCCTCGGCCTGGTCCACGAGGTCGAGCGGGTTGCGGTCGAACGTCGGATAGCTCGGCATCCAGCCGCGCTGCGCCGACTCGACCAGGCAGTCGGCCGTGGTCCGGCCCGCGAACATGCCCGAGCCCAGCGGTGTCGCGAGCGCGTCCGCGGGCAGCCCGTCGTAGCGCCACTGGTCCGTGGCGACGTACCAGAACGCCGTGCCGATCATCTGCCGCGGGGGCCGCGACCAGTCCAGGCCGCCCGCGTACTGCGCCCACCCCGTCACGGGCCGGCACTTCTCCTGCCCGACGTAGTGCGCCCAGCCGCCGCCGTTGACGCCCTGGCAGCCCGTCATGGTCGTCAGCGCGAGCATGGCCCGGTAGATCGTGTCGGCGTGGAACCAGTGGTTCGCGCCCGCGCCCATGATGATCATCGAGCGCCCGCCGGACCGCTCGGCGTTGTCCGCGAACTCGCGTCCGATCCGTGCGGCGGCCGCCGCCGGGACCCCCGTGAATTGCTCCTGCCAGGCCGGGGTGCCGGGGGAGTCCGCGTCGTCGTAGCCCGACGGCCACTCGCCGGGCAGTGCCAGGTCCTCGCGGTTCACGCCGTAGCGCGCGAGCAGCAGGTCGAACACCGTGGTCACCAGGTGCCCGCCCACGCGCCGGACCGGCACGCCGCGCGTGAGCGAGCCCGCGCCGCCGGTGTGCATCGCGGTCTCGCCCTGGTCGGGGTCGGGGGACAGGTCGAAGCGCGGCAGGTCCACGCGGACGGTGGCGAGGGGCGCAGGTCCGTCGGCGACCGACAGCAGCGGGACCACACCCTCGAGGTCCAGGTTCCACTTCCCCTCGTCGGCCTCGCCGAACCGGTGCCCGAGCGTGCCGTTGGGGATGACGACACCCCCGTCCGCGTCGAGCAGCACGGGCTTGAAGGCCGCGTTCGCGGCGCTCGCGGCTCCTGGCAGCACCTCGTCGCCCAGGTCGGCCGCGGTGAGGAACTTGCCCGGGACGTAGGTGACGTCCCCCTGACGGGGAGCGGCGTCGTCGGGCCTTGACGACGCGGACGCCGGGCTCGGCGTGAGCGTGACCAGGAACGGCGAGTCCGTGTACCTCCTCAGGTAGTCGACGAACGGCGCCGTGCGACGTTCCACGTGAAACTCCCGCAGGATCACGTGGCCCATCGCGAGGGCCAGCGCGCCGTCCGTGCCGGGGTGCACCGCGAGCCACTCGTCGGCGAACTTGGTGTTGTCGGCGTAGTCGGGCGAGACCACGATGACCTTCTGACCGCGGTAGCGCGCCTCGGCCATGAAGTGCGCGTCCGGGGTGCGGGTCACCGGGATGTTCGAGCCCCACATGATGCAGTACGACGAGTTCCACCAGTCGGCGGACTCGGGCACGTCGGTCTGGTCGCCGAACACCTGCGGCGACGCGACCGGGAGGTCCGCGTACCAGTCGTAGAACGACAGCATCGCGCCGCCCAGCATCGAGACGAACCGGGCGCCCACGCCGTGCGAGACCATCGACATCGCCGGGATGGGCGAGAAGCCCGCGATGCGGTCCGGGCCGTAGGTCTTGATCGTGTGGACGTGTGCCGCCGCGACGATCTCCGCGGCCTCGTCCCACGACGCCCGGACCAGGCCGCCCTTGCCGCGCGCCTGCTTGTAGGCGCGGGCCGTCTCGGGGTCGCCCGTGACCTCGGCCCACGCGCGCACGGGGTCGCCGGTGCGGGCCTTGGCCTCCCGGAACGCGCGCAGCAGCACTCCCCGCACGTACGGGTAGCGGACCCGCGTCGGGGAGTACGTGTACCAGCTGAACGCCGCGCCGCGCGGACAGCCGCGCGGCTCGTACTCGGGCGAGTCCGGGCCGACCGACGGGTAGTCCGTCTGCTGCGTCTCCCACGTGATGATGCCGTCCTTGACGTACACCTTCCACGAGCACGACCCGGTGCAGTTCACGCCGTGCGTCGAGCGCACGACCTTGTCGTGCGACCACCGGTCCCGGTAGAACACGTCGCCCTCGCGCCCCCCCTGGAGGAACAGCTGGCGCAGGTCCGGCGAGACCTCGCCGCGGCGCAGGTGCTTGCCCAGCCGCAGCAGGGCGTCCTCACCGCTGCCACCCGGGGACTCAGGGCGTGGGGCGTCCGCGGCGCGGGCGTCGGTGCCCGGGCCGGGGACGGTGGACTGCGACATACGACCTCCTGGGGCGAGCAGGACCGTGCGTGTTCGTTCGTCTGCCTCGCAGTATGCCCACGTCCCGCAGGGTTCTGCCCGGGGAGCGGGGCGACGTCGCCCGGTGCGCCGCGATTGTCTACGGTGCTCCCATGACCACGTTCGACGGGCCCCACGCCACCTTCCCCCTCGCCCACCTGCCCGTCACGGTCGTCACGGTCTCCGACCGCGGCTCGCGCGGCGAGTACGTCGACCGCTCGGGGCCGCTCCTGGTCTCGCTCCTGGAGACGGGCGGCTTCGAGCGCGTCACGACGCGTCTCGTGCCCGACGGCGTCGACCACGTCCGCGACGCCCTCACCTCCGCGCTGGCCGAGGGGGCGCGGCTCGTGATCACCACGGGCGGGACGGGCGTCGGCCCGCGAGACTTCACGCCCGAGGGGACGGCCGAGGTCGTCGACCAGGAGCTGCCGGGAGTCGCCGAGGCGATCCGGCGGCGCGGGGCGACCGTCGTGCCGAGCGCGGTGCTGTCACGGGGGATCGTGGGGACGGCGCCGGGGGCGCGCGGGCTGCGGGCGTTCGTGGTCAACCTGCCGGGTTCACCGGGCGGCGTGCGCGACGGCTGGTCGGTGCTCGAACCGCTGCTGCCGCACGTGTTCTCGCAGCTCGCGGGCGGGGACCACTGAGGGTCTACGCGCGGGGTTGTCAGCCGCCCGCGAAGGGCGGCAGCACGTCGACCTGCTGGTCGGCCGCGAGCGCCACCCCGTGGTCGGCCGTCCGGACGCCGCCCACGAGCACGGAGCAGCGCGGCAGCACGTCGGCGAGGGCGGGGTGGCGCGCGGTCATGATCGCGAAGAGCTCCCCGACCGAGGCCCCGGGGAGGGACTCGGCCTCGAGCCCGGCGGCCTCGGCCGCGCCGGCGAAGTAGCGGACCTGCGGCACGTCAGGCCCTCTCGGGGGCCGCGGGCTCGACGGTGGCAGCCCCTTCGTCCTCGGCGGCGACCTCGTCGAGGGTCGCCTCGACGTCCCACGCGAGCGCGAGCTCGGTGGCGCGCTCCATGGCGTCGAGGCCGGGGTGGTCGGCGCCTTCCCCGGCGGACAGTCCGGCGACGTATCCGGCGATGAAGGTCGTGAGCGGGGCCGCGGGTCGTTCGACCCGGTGCGCGGCGTCCCGCGCGAGGTCGAGGATCGCCCCGATGTCGACCGCCTCACGGTCGAGGTCGAACTCGTCGACGAGGGCGTCCACCCAGCGCTCGAGGTTGCTCATGCCATGCCTCCCGAAG
Organism: Oerskovia sp. NPDC056781; assembly: GCF_042789955.1. Taxonomy (NCBI): domain Bacteria; kingdom Bacillati; phylum Actinomycetota; class Actinomycetes; order Micrococcales; family Cellulomonadaceae; genus Oerskovia; species Oerskovia sp. NPDC056781. The sequence continues at coordinate 10,926 of NZ_JBHUAD010000036.1, read as the reverse complement.
GTCCGTGCGGGTCGTGACTCTCCAGTGCCGTACCGTGCGCGTCGTGCGTACGTCTCCGCATCCTGCCACGTGTCCACGTCGGTGCTCAGGCCGTCCACGTCCTCGACGCGGGTGAGTTCCATCCCTTGGACGAGGCGGCGCACGGGGGCGCCCGCCAGGCCGCCCTGCGCCTGGTCGTCCGCGAGCCGGGCCACGGCCGCGTCGAGGGACTCGCGGCGGTACAGCCCGACGAGCCACTGGTCCCGCCCGTCGTGCGCGAGGTGCACACCGTCGATCCTCCCGTGGTCGGCAGCGGAGGAGCCTTGTGCCGCCGCCACGAGCAGCGGCACGGCCTCCGCGGCCCGGGGCACGTCGCAGGCGAGGAGCAGGACCCAGGGCGCCGCGCCGTCGGGCAGGGCGGCGAGGCCCGCCGCGGTCCCCGCGACCGGACCACCGAACGGCGGGTCCTCGCGCGTGAGGACGTACGCGCCGGAGGCCAGGTCGTCGGGCCCGACGACGACCGTCGCCCGGGCGTCGCGGGTCGCGGTCAGCACGTGGTCGAGCAGGCGGGCGCCCGCGACGACGAGCTGCGGCTTGGACGTGCCGAGCCGCTGCGCGCGTCCGCCCGCGAGCACGACCGCGTCGAACAGGGGCCCGCTCACACCGGGCGCACCCACTCGCCCGACTTGCCGCCCGTCTTGGACTGGAGGCGGACGTCGGTGAGCTCGACGGACTTGTCGAGCCCCTTGACCATGTCGACGACCGCGAGCCCCGCGACCGCGACCGCGGTGAGCGCCTCCATCTCGACCCCCGTGCGGTCCGCGGTGCGCACGGTCGCGCTGATCTCGACGCCGTGGTCCTGGACGTCGAGGTCCACGGTTGCGCCGTGCACCCCGATGATGTGGGCGAGGGGCAGCAGCTCGGCGGTCTTCTTGGCGCCCTGGATGCCTGCGATGCGCGCGACCGCGAGCACGTCGCCCTTGGGGACCTCGCCCGACCGCAGGGCTGCGACGATGTGCGGACCGCACCGGACGACGCCCGTCGCGGTCGCGGAACGGACGGTCGGCTGCTTGAGGGTGACGTCGACCATGCGGGCGTGGCCGCGCTCGTCGAGGTGGGTGAACTCGCTCATGCGATCACCATGACACGCACGACCTCGCCCGTCCCAACCGCCTCGACCTCGGGTGGTACGACCGCGATCGCGTCGGCCCGCGTGAGCACCGACACGTGGTGCGCGCCGGGACCGACAGGTGCGACGCCGTCGGCCCCGACGAAGCGCACCGGGAGGAACTGCTGACGCCCCGCCGGGGAGCGCCAGCCCTCGGTGGCGACGCGCTCGACGAGCGGCTCGACGGGCTCCGGGTGGCCCGCGAGGCGGCGCACCGCCGGGCGCACGAACGCCCGGAACGACACGTACGCGCTCACCGGGTTGCCGGGCACGCCGAGCAGGGGGGTGCCGCGCCAGCGGGCGGCCGCCTGCGGCTTGCCGGGCTGCATCCCGACCGCGACCAGCAGGACGTCGGAGCGGCCTCGCGTCGTTGTCGGCACCGCGTCCTCGGGCCCGGTCAGGACCTCCTTGACGACGTCGAACGCCCCCGCGCTGACCCCGCCCGAGGTGACGATCAGGTCCACGTGGGGGGCGACGTCGTCGAGCACCGCGCGCAGCGCCTCGGCCGTGTCCGGGACCGCGCCGACGCGTACCGGCACGCCCCCCGCGTCGCGCACGCACGCCGCGAGCAGCAGCGAGTTGGAGTCGGGGATCTGGCCCGGGCCGGGGGCCGTCCCGATCGGCACGAGCTCGCTGCCCGTCGAGAGGACCGCGACGCGCGGGACGCGGTGCACCGGAAGGGTCGCGTGCCCCGCCGAGGCCGCGGCCGAGACGAGGCGCGGGGTGGTCGGGGAACCCGCCACGCCGACGAGGTCGCCGACCGCGACGTCCTCGGCACGGCGGCGGACGTTGGGCCGGGAGGGCTCGTAGACCTCGATCCGCTCGTCCAGGGGGTCGCCGGGCACGAAGCGTCGCGTCGAGGTCCGCTCCACGGGCACGACGACGTCGCACCCGTTCGGCACGGGGGCGCCGGTCATGATGCGGACGGCTTGGCCGGGGGCGCCGGAAGCGCCCCGCCCGACCGCCGGGTCGCCGGAGGGCGCTGCCGCGATGTCCCCCACGACGCGCAGCGTGACGGGGGAGTCCGGGGTCGCGGCCGCGAGGTCCGCGCCGCGCAGCGCGTACCCGTCCATGGCCGAGGCGTCGAAGCGCGGGACGTCCAGGAGGGAGCGGACGTCGTCGGCCAGCACGCGCCGGGCCGGGGATGCGGTGGCGAGCTCGTCGAGCGTCACGGGCTCCGCGGCCAGCGGAGCGACCAGCGCGAGGACGTGGTCGCGGTACTCGTCGACCGTGATCCCGGCCGGTGCGGGGCTGCCCGTGCGGGCGGGGCCGCCGGCAGAACCCCACCGGTCGACGACCCGTGGTGCTTCCGACGGCTGGTCCAGGGCGTGGGGGTCCATGGGGACACCGTAGGCCAGCCGTCCGTCGGTCAGTCCCGTGTCGCGACCGCGAAGACCCTCCGGAACGCGAGCGGCGTCCCGTACGGGTGCGCGGGGTACGCCGTGCGGAGCGCCTCCTGGAGGTCGGCGACGAACGACGGGCGCAGCGCCCCGGGCAGGGCGTCGAGCACCGGGCGGGCGCCCGTCGCCGCGATCCAGGTGAAGACCGGGTCCTCGCCCTGGAGCACGTGCAGGTAGGTGGTCTCCCAGGCGTCGACCCGCCAGCCGGGCCGAGCCAGGTCGTCGAGATACTGCTCGGGGTCGAACCCTCCCGGCCGGGCGACCGAGGCGGTCGACGCCCGGTACGGTTCGCGTCCCGCGACCTCGCGCAGCGTCACGTGGCTCGGGGCGTCGTGGTTGCCCGGGACGGAGAACGCGAACGACCCACCGGCGGCGACCATCGAGGTCAGGTGTGGGAGGAGGGCGCGGTGGCCAGGGACCCACTGGAGCGTCGCGTTGCTCACGACGAGGTCGACGGGGGCGGGAGGCTCGAACGTGCGGAGGTCGGCGAGAGCGTACCGCCCGGCCGGATCGTCGCGCCGGGCCCGGTCGATCATCGCGGGCGACGAGTCGACGCCCAGGACGTCGGCGTCCGGCCACCGGTGGCGCAGTGCCTCGGTCAGGTGACCGGGTCCGCAGCCGAGGTCGACGACCGTGCGGGGCGTCCCCGGCACGCGGGCCAGGAGATCGACGAAGGGCCGCGACCGCTCGTCGGCGTAGCGCAGGTAGGTCTCCGGGTTCCAGTCCGCCACGACACACTCCTTCTTGATGTCAACAGTCTTGACATCAAGATATAACGGGCGGGTCGTTCAGTCGCGCACGCCGCGCCGTACCGGCCCCAGCGTGAACAGCAGCGTGAGCAGGGCCGTCACCGAGAGGGCCGCGAATCCCAGGCCGTAGTCCCCGTTGAGCTGGTACACCGCACCCATGATGAGCGGCGGGATGAACCCGCCCAGGCCGCCAGCCGCACCCACGAGCCCTGTCACCGCACCGACCTTGTCCTGCGGGGCGACCTTGGCGACCAGCTCGAACGTCGCGCCCGACGACGCCCCGAGGCCCACCGCGAGGCCCAGGAACGCGATGGTCCCGAGGGGCACGAGGCTCGGCTGGAACGCGACGACCGCCGCGAGGACCGTGACGAGCGCGAAGCACACGACCGACACCGGGATCCCGCCGAACCGGTCCGAGAGCGTCCCGCCGATCGGGCGGCACGCGACCGCGAGCACCACGAACCCGGCCGTCCGCGCGGCGGCGTCGGCGGCCGTCAGGTCGTAGGCGTTCACCAGGAACGTCGGCAGGTACACGCTGAACGCCACGAAGCCGCCGAACCCCACGGCGTAGAGCCACGAGAGCTGGAGCGTCGCCGGGAGCCTGAACGTCGCCCACGTGCGTGCCAGGAAGTGCCCGTGCGCGGCCGGTGCCCGCCCCGGGGCGTCACGCACGAGGAGCCACGAGGCGACCGCGTACACCGCCAGGACGCACGCGACGAGCACGAACGGCGCGCTCTTGCCGTACGCGTCGGTGATCCGCACGGTCGTGAACGCGGAGATCGCGGTGCCGCCCATCCCGATCCCGAAGATCCCCAGCGCGGTCCCGCGCCGGGCCGGGGGATACCAGGCGTTGACGAACGGCACCCCGACGGCGAACGCCGTCCCGCCCAGCCCCAGGAAGAAGCCACCCAGGATGAGCAGAGGAAAGCTGTCCGCGACGAAGCCGATGAACAGGACCGGGACGATCGTCGCCGCGCTGACCAGCGGGAACATGATGCGCGCCCCGAGACGGTCCGTGAGCGCGCCGACCGGGATGCGCCCCAGGGAGCCCACGATGACCGGCACCGCGACGAGCACCGACTGCTGGACCGCCGACAGGCCGAGCGCCTTGCTGTACGCGCCGCCGAGCGGGCTGATGAGCGCCCACGCCCAGAAGTTCACCGCGAACCCGATCGTGGCGAGGGCCAGCATGAGCGTCGCGGACCCGCCGGGCGGGGCGCTGCCGGTCGGGGCGGCCGCCCCCTGCCCGGCGCCGGGGGACGTCACCGGCGCGGCTGCTTTGTCAGGATGCGTCACTGTGACTCCCGGGGGTCGGTCGCCCGTCCTCGGGCGAATCGGTGGAGCTCGAGATTCCCGCCCGACCCACGCTATCCGCGCAGGTGACGTGTCGCGCGGGCTGGCGAAGACGTCGTCGGGCCCTAGCGTGGTCCTCACGTCCCGCCCGCGCCGCACCACGAAAGCCCTCTCCATGACCCTGCTGTTCCTCGGCGTGATCCTCGTCAACGTCTTCGCGTTCGCCCTGATCCTCCTGCGGGCGCCCCTGTTCCGCACCGAGGTCTACCGGCCGATGCTGCTCAACACCGGGCTGTCGGTGCTGCCCGTGTTCGTCCTGACGTTCCTGATCGTCGGGGACCTCGCGCTGGGTGCGGCCGGCGCGCCGTCGTGGCTCGTCGCGACCATCGCGGGGGTCGGCCTGGCCATCTGGCTGCTGCTGCTCCCCAACGCCGGCTATCTCGTGACGGAGCTCAACTTCAGCCACCGCAAGGACGACGAGGACGTGCCGCTCTGGTTCGACATCGTCGCGGTCCTGACCCTCGCGATGTCCGGCGTGCTCAACACCGTCGTCAACATCTTCCTGGTCCAGATGTTCTACGCCGTGCTGCGCTACCCCGAGGACCTCAAGCCCTTCCTGCGCCCGGCGTCCTGGCTCGTGGTCGTCGTGATCCTCGTGCTCGTCTCGTTCGGGATCTACCTGGGGCGCTACATCCGCTTCAACAGCTGGGACCTGATGCATCCCGCCGGGTTCCTCCGGAAGTTCTTCCGCTACTTCCGCGAGCCCGGCAAGGTGCGCGACGCGCTGCTGTTCAGCGGCCTCTACACGGTGTTCTTCGCGCTCATCTACCTCGTCGTGATCGGGTCGATCCTCGAGACCATCACCGCCGTCACGGGCTGACGGGACGGTCTACCTCGGCGTCGGAGGTGCTGACGGCGGCGCGACCGAGCCGCGGATGACCAGGTGGAGCGGCAGGACCGTGCGGGCGGGCTCGGCGACGTCGTCGGGGGCGTCGGCACCGCGGCGGGCCATGGCGCGTTCGAGGGCGTCGACCGCCGCGAGGGCGAGCGCCGCGACGGGCTGCTCGAGCGTCGTGAGCTGGGGCCGCAGCCACTGGCCGATGCGGATGCCGTCGCAGCCCACGACCGACAGGTCCTCGGGGATGCGGATGCCGTGGAGCTCGGCGGCGCCGAGCATCCCGACGGCCACGATGTCGCTGCCCACGAACACCGCGGTGGGGGCGTTCCCGGGGCGCGTCAGGTAGGGGAACGTCGAGGCACCGAACTGCTCGGTGTACGGGCCGTGGCGGACCAGCTCGGGGTCGACCGTCAGTCCCGCGTCGGTGAGCGCGTCGACGTAGCCGCGCTTGCGCTCCTGGGTCGTGGAGAGCTCGGGCGGGCCGGCGACGTGCGCGATCCGGCGGTGCCCCTGCTGGATGAGGTACCTCGTGGCCTGGTAGGCGCCGCCGTAGTTGTCGACCGTCACGGTGTCGACCGGGAGGTCGAGGTCGATCTCCTCGTCGATCACGACGACGGGCAGCCCGCCCTCGACGGCGCGGGCGAGGCGCTCGTCGGTGCGGCTCATGCCGAGGTAGATCAGGCCACCCAGCACGTCGCTGCCCCCGATCAGGGGGCTCAGCCCGCCGTCGCGCTCGCCGTGCTTGCCGGAGACGGCGACGACCAGGGGGATCTGGCGCGAGGCCGCGAGGTCGGCGCACTCCTCGGCCAGGGTCGTGAAGAACGGGTTGGTGAAGTCGGGCACGACGAGCGCCACGACGCCCTGCCCGGCGTCGGTGCGCGCGTGCGCTCCCGCCCCCTGCCGGGCGGTGCGGACCCCGCGGTTCGCGGTGGTGCCGCGGTAGTCGAGCGCCGCGACGGCGGCGTCGATCCGGGCCGCGGTCTCGGGCTGGACGTTGAGCTGGCCGCGCAGGTAGCGGGAGGCCGTCGACGTCGAGACGCCTGCGTGTTGCGCAACTTGCGTCAGTGTCATCGTCGCCACCTCTCTGCTCGTGCCCCGGCCGTCGGGTGCCTCCCGAGCCTATCGCTGCGCAGGCGCCGGGCGGGCCGTGAGTCCGTGGGGGCCGCGGATTCCCGGGGTCCGATGGTGCGGCGGCGGCCCGGCCGCGGGCGTCGCGTCGGTGCTCGGTTGACACCAGGATGCCGCGCGCCTAGGTTGTTGCGCAACAGCAACACAACATTGCGCAACGTCGCCGATGTGCGGCCGAGCCCGAACCGTCTTGAGGAGAACCGCATGAGCCGCGTGCTGCTTGCCGGAGAGTCGTGGATCAATGCCGCGACGGACTACAAGGGCTACGACGCCTTCCCGCACGCCCAGCTGGAGATCGGCTGCGCCAAGCTGCTCGAGGCGCTCGCCGCCGAGGGGCACGACGTCACGCACCTCCCGTCGCACCTCGTCGCGACCGACTTCCCGTCGATGCTCGAGGAGCTCGACGCGTACGACGTCGTCCTCCTGTCGGACATCGGCGCCAACACCCTCCTGCTCCCGCCCGTCGTGTTCTCCGAGGGGCGTCCCTTCCCGAACCGCATCAAGCTCCTCGCCGAGTGGGTGCGCCGCGGCGGCGGCCTCATGATGGCCGGCGGCTACCTCAGCTTCCAGGGCTTCCAGGCCAAGGCCAACTACCACGGCACCGCGGTCGAGGCCGTCCTGCCCGTCGAGATCCTCCCGTACGACGACCGCGAGGAGACCCCCGAGGGCATCAGCGGCGTCCTGACCGACGTCGAGCACCCCGTGACCGCAGGCCTCGACGCGCAGTGGCCCATCCTGCTCGGCTACCAGAAGCTCACCGCCAAGGCCGACGCGACCGTCCTCGCGACGATCGAGGGCCGCCCGCTCGTCGCGGTCCGCACCGAGGGCGAGGGTCGCACGCTGGCCTTCGCGTCCGACATCTCCCCGCACTGGGCCCCCCGCGAGTTCATGGAGTGGTCCGGCTACGGGAAGCTCTTCGGCCAGGCGATCACCTGGCTCGCAGGCTGATGAGCGCCCACCCCGAGGGCGGGGTCGCTCCCGCCCTCGCCCCGCAGGTCGCGGCCTCCCCGGAGGTGACGGTCGTCGGCAGCCTGAACATGGACATCAGGCTGACCGTCGACCGGATCCCGCGCTCGGGCGAGACCATCAGCGCGACCGGGCTCAAGCGCTCGCCCGGCGGCAAGGGGGCCAACCAGGCCGTCGCCGCCGCACGCCTGGGCCGTCGCGTCGCGATGGTGGGCGCCGTCGGGGACGACGACGCGGGCCGTGCGATCACGGCCCGACTCGTGGCCGAGGGACTCGACGTCGCGTCGGTCGCGGTGTCCGAGCAGCCCACCGGCACCGCCGTGATCCTGTGGGAGCAGCCCGAGTCCACGATCGTCATCGAGGCGGGCGCCAACGCCGACGTCGACGAGCAGTTCGTCGACTCGCGCGACGCCGCGGTCCGGGCCGTCGCCGACGCGCAGGTCGTCCTGTGCCAGTGCGAGACCCCGCTCGGTGCACTCGCCGCCGTGACGCGCCTCGCGACCGGAACGACGATCCTCAACCCGGCCCCCGCGGTCCCGGTCCCCGCCGAGGTCCGCGACCGGTTCGACGTCCTGGTCCCCAACCGGTTCGAGCTCGCGACCCTCGCGGGCGCGCCCGAGGCCCCCGAGACCCTCGCCGACGTCGTGGCCATGGTGCGAGGGCTCGCCTTCCCGGGCGACGTCGTCGTGACCCTCGGGGCCGACGGCTCGGTCGTGGTGCCTCGCGACGGCCTGCCGACCCCCGTCCCGGCCGTGCGCGTCGACGCGATCGACACGACCGCCGCGGGCGACAGCTTCTGCGCGGCGCTCGCCGACGGGCTCCTGCGCGGTGAGGACCTCGTCGGAGCCGCCCGCTGGGCGGCCCGCGTCGCGGCCGTCACCACCACTCGCGACGGGGCCATCGAGTCCCTGCCGCTCGCGGACGAGGTGCCCGCCGCACCGCAGGACCTCACGCCGGAGCACTGACCCTCACGACCCGTCACGACCCGTCCGACCGCACGACCCCCACCCGCACGACCCCCACCCAGCACCACCCGCACGACCCCCACCCAGCCCGACCACTCAGCGTCGACCCAGGGCTGGCCGTTCGATCGGTCCACCGATCCGACGTACCGTCGAAAGATGAAAGGCACGGCCAAGCAATGAAGCACACCACGCCGGAGACGGCCTCCCGCTCGGGAGGCACCCAGGCGGTCGCCCCGTCGCAGCGCAACAAGGTCAAGAGCACCGCGACCGCGCTCCTCGTCCTCGCGACCGTCCTCGCCGGAGCCCTCGGCCCCATGCAGGCCGCGGTCAACGGTCAGCTCGGCAAGACGATCGGTGACGGCCACGCGGCCGCCCTCATCTCGTTCGGCACGGGCCTGGTCCTGATGTTCGTCATCGTCTTCGCACGCCCCGTGACGCGGCGCGAGGCGCTGGCCATCCCGAGCCTCATCAAGGGCCGCACGATCCCGTGGTGGAACTTCCTCGCGGGTCTCTGCGGCGCGGTCATCGTCCTCTCGGAGGGCGTCACGGTCGGTGTCCTGGGCGTCGCGACGTTCCAGATCTCGCTCATCTCGGGTCTGGTCATCTCGGGCGTGATCTGCGACCGCCTCGGCGTCACGGCCTCGGTCAAGCAGCCGCTCACGTTCTTCCGCCTCGCGGGTGCGGTCCTCGCGATCGTCGCGACCGTCATCGTCATCTCGCCGAACTTCTCGACGCCGCACACGATCGCCCTCGCGATCATGCCGTTCGTCGGCGGTCTCCTCGCCGGCTGGCAGCCCGCCGGCAACGCCGCGGTCGCCGACGCCACGGGCTCGATGCTCGTCTCGATCGGGTGGAACTTCCTGGTCGGCTTCACGGCCCTCGGCATCGCCTACGGGATCCGCGCGATGACCTCGGGCGTCGACTTCCAGCTGCCGCCCACGTGGTGGATGTACCTCGGCGGCCCGCTCGGCCTGCTCTCGATCGCGCTCATGGCGCTGCTCGTCCGCGGCCTCGGGCTGCTGCTCCTGGGCCTCGCGTCCACGGCGGGTCAGCTCGTCGGTTCGCTCCTGATCGACTGGGCCGTCCCGTCGCTCGGCCACACGATCTACGCGGCCACGATCATCGGCACCGTGATCGCGCTCGTCGCGGCGGTGATCGGCATGATCCCGTCCGGGAAGTCGACCGAGGCGCCGGCTGGGAGCGGTGACGCAGGAGTGGCCGCCGCCGTCGGCGGTGGTGAGGCAGGAGAGGTGAGCCCGCGATGAACGTCACGCCGGCCGGATTCGTCCAGACGGTCACCGGACGCGTCGCCGTGGCGGACCTGGGACTGACCCTGCCCCACGAGCACCTGTTCAACGACCTGTCCGGGGTGCTCGACGCGCCCAGCTACGAGTTCTCCCGGGCCGTGGTCCGCGAGCCCGTGTCCGCGTCGGTCGCCTGGGCGCTGCGCCAGGACCCGTACTGCTGCGCCGACAACATCGCCGACAAGCCTGTCGCCGCGGTCGAGGCGGAGATCCGCAGCTTCGCGGCCCTCGGGGGACGGACCGTCGTGGACGCGACGTCGAGCGAGGCGATCGGGCGCAACCCCGAGCGTCTGGCGGACGTCGCGAGCCGCACGGGCCTCAACGTCGTCATGGGCGCGGGCGCCTACCTCGAGAAGTTCGAGGGCGAGCGCATCACGGCCCAGGCCGTGGACGCGCAGGCCGCGGCGATCTCGCGCGAGCTGTCCGACGGCGTGCGGGACACGGGCATCCGGCCCGGCGTGATCGGGGAGATCGGCGTCTCGCCGGACTTCACCGCGGGGGAGCGGGCGTCGCTGCGGGCCTCGGCCCTGGCGCAGCTCGAGCACCCCCACGTCGCGATGCAGATCCACCTGCCCGGCTGGCAGCGTCGCGCCCACGAGATCCTCGACCTCGTGCTCGACGAGGTGGGAGTGCGGCCCGAGAAGGTCGTGCTGTGCCACATGGACCCCTCGGCCGAGGACCCGGAGTACCAGCGCGCCGTCGCGGAGCGGGGGGTGTGGCTCGAGTTCGACATGGTCGGCATGGACATCACCTACCCCAAGGAGGGCGTCTCGCCCGACCCGCACACCACGGCGGGTGCGGTGCACCGGCTCATCGAGGCGGGGTTCGCGGGCCAGGTGCTCATGAGCCACGACGTGTTCCTCAAGCAGATGTGGGTGCAGAACGGCGGCAACGGGTTCGCGTACGTGCCCACGGTCTTCACCGAGATGCTCGCGCAGCGTGGGGTCGAGCGCGAGGTGCTGCGCCGTCTGACGCACGAGAACCCGGCGGCGATGCTCACGGCGTGACCGCGTACGGTGTGCGACCGCGAGGTAGACCCGTGGGCGCGAGGTAGACCTCCCGGAGGTCTACCTCTG